>NZ_JAHVCI010000001.1:0-282460 GCF_019265565.1 Cellulomonas sp. PS-H5 | reverse complement strand
GGCGCCCGCCCCCGAGCTCGCCCCCGGCGTCCGCCCGCACCGCGTCGCGGTCGGCGGCGCGCTCGCCGAGCGGCTCCCCCGCACCACTGCCGGCCGCCGCGCGCTCGCCGGGGGCGCGCTCGTCGCCACCGCCCTCGTCGTCGGCGCGGCCACCTCCGCGCAGCCGGTGCTGGCCCTCGGCGTGGCCGCGGTGGTGCTGGTCGTCGGCCTCACGCTGCGGATGCCGATGGCGCTGCCCGTGCTCGGCATGCCGCTCCTGCTCCTGGTCAACCGGGTCGGCGGCGCGCTGTCGGTGTCGGACTTCGTGCTGTTCGCCGCGTTCTGGCCGGCGCTGCTGTTCTGCCGCCGCCCGCTGACCCGGCCCATGCGCAACGTGCTGTGGGCGTCGGCGTTCTACCAGGCCACGGTGCTGTTCACCGTCATCGCCAACCCCTACGTCGCGAACGCCGTCGAGTGGTTCCACGAGTGGCTGCTCGTCGGCGGTGCGCTCCTCGTCGGCTGGGCGATCGGCGCCGCCGGGCACGCGCGGCTCGCGCTGGGCCTGTACGTCGGCGGCTCCGTCGTCGTCGCCCTCGCCGCCCTGGGCCAGTTCGCCGTGAACGCGGCCTCCGGGAACTTCGGGCCGGTGTACCTGAACGAGCCGCTGCTCATGCACAAGAACTACATCGGGTGCGTGCTGGCGTTCGCGGCGATCATCGTCTACACCCGGCCGCGGTGGCTGCAGTGGAACGACCTGATCTGCCTCGGCCTGTTCGGGCTGTTCCTCGCCGGCATCCTCGTGGCGCAGTCCCGGCAGGCGCTCATCGGCCTCGCCGTCGCCATCGCCGTGGTCGCGCTGCGGCCCGACCCGCACCGGCACCGGTCGAAGGTCGTGCTGCTCGCCATCGCCGGCGCCGCGGTCGTCATCGGCACGCTGGTGCAGGACCAGCTGGAGTCCGGCAACCAGTACAACTCCGCCTACCAGCGGCTGATCTGGTTCCGGCAGTCGCTGCTGATCTGGGAGCAGTACCCGTGGTTCGGCGCCGGCCTGCGCTGGTGGTACACCGACCGGTTCGAGGAGAACTTCCAGCCGCCGAACGCCGAGTTCGAGATGCTGTCGTCCGGCGGCATCGTCGGGCTGGTCGGGTTCCTCGTGATGTTCCTGGCGATCCTGGTCATCCTCTGGCGGGTCGACTCCCGGTACGGCACCCTCGCGTTCGTCCTGGTGCTCATGCGGTTCGTGCAGGGCCAGTTCGACCTGTTCTGGGTCGCGGCCCAGGTGTCGATCCCGTTCGTCATCGCCGGGATCTGCCTCGGCGCCCAGGCGCACGCGCAGCGGTCCGGGGAGGTCGAGGACGAGCCCGCGGTGCTCGGACCGCCGCCGCCGTCGTCCCGGAGCACGCCCGGCCCGTCCGACAGCCCCGCCGGCCGGCGCGCCCGGCACCTGCGCGAGGCCGTCGTCGGCGGTCGGCCGCGCCGCCCCCGCCCCGCGCTGCCCGTCGGCCACCGGGAGCCCTCGTGACCGCGCCCGGCGCCCCCGCGGCGCGCCCCGACGTCGTGCACGTCGTGTGCACCGACGCCTTCGCCGGCGTGGAGCGCTACGTCACGACGCTCGCCCGCACCCAGGACGCCCGCGGCCTGCGGGTGCACGTCCTGGGCGGGGCCGCCGACCGGATGCCCGCCGAGCTCGCCGGCTCCGGCGTCCGCTGGTCCCCCGCACCCACCCCGCTGCGCGCCGCCCGCGCGCTGCGCCGGCTGGACGCCCGGCTCGTGCACGCGCACATGACGGCCGCCGAGCTCGCCGCGACCGCCGCGGCCCGAGCGCCGGTGGTCGCGACCCGGCACTTCGCGGACCGCCGCGGGTCGTCCGCGGTGGGCCGCGCCGTCGGCCGGTTCGTCGCGCCGCGGATCGCCGCCCAGGTCGCGATCAGCGCGTTCGTGGCCGACCGGGTGGAGGGCCCGTCGACCGTCGTGCACCCCGGCGTCCCGGTGGTGCCGCGCACCGGCGCGGAGCCGGACCGCCGCCCCGTGGTGCTGATGGCGCAGCGGCTCGAGGCCGAGAAGCGCACCGACGTGGCCCTGCGGATGTGGGCCGCCTCCGGCCTCGCCGCCGAGGGCTGGGAGCTGCACCTGGCGGGCGACGGCGCCCTGCGGCCCGAGCTGGAGGCGCTGGCGGCGTCGCTGGGCCTCGGCGGGTCCGTGCGGTTCCTCGGCATGCGCGCCGACGTGCCCGCGCTGCTGGCCACCGCCGGGATCTTCTTCGCGCCGCGCGGCGACGAGCCGTACGGCCTGTCCGCCGTCGAGGCGATGGCGCACGGCACCCCCGTGGTCGCGGGTCGCGGCGGCGGGCACTCCGAGACGGTCGGGGCCGCCGACGGCGCGGTGCTGGTGCCGCCGGACGACGTCGAGGCAGCGGGCGCCGCGCTCGCCCGGCTCGCCCGCGACCCCGAGCGCCGGGCCGCCTACGGCGAGGAGCTGCGGGCGCTGCAGCAGCGCCGGTTCGGACCGGAGACGCACGCGGACGGGATCGCGGCGGTGTACGCGGCGGCGCTGGGCGCCCCGCTCGGGCCTGCGGCGACGCCCGCAGCGCCCGGCGTGACCGGGGTGACCCCGTGAGCGCCGACACCCGGGACGCGGCAGGCGCGGCGTCCGGCCCCGACGCGGCCGGGGCTCCCGACGCCCGCCCCGGCGGAACTCCGGCCGGCGGCGACCGCCGCGACCTCGTCGTGCTCTCCCTCGAGCCGTGGGACGAGGTGTGGCGCCGCAACCAGCACCTGGTCGCCGGCCTGCTCGCGGCCGACCCCGGCCTGCGGGTGCTGTTCGTCGAGCCCCCGGTCGACCACCTGCACGACCTGCGGCGCGGCGCGTCCCCGACGCTCGGCCGGCGGCTGCGCGCGCTGGGGCCGGACGACGGCGCCCCCGCGGGCCGCGCCTGGGCGTACCGGCCCACCAAGTGGCTGCCCCGGCGCCTCGACCCGGCCGGCGACGACCGCCGCGCCCGCACGGTCGCCCGGGTGGCCCGCCGGCTCGGCATGCCCGACCCCGTGCTCTGGGTGAACGACCCCGACGGCGCCGCGGTGCTCCGCGCCACCGGCTGGCGGTCGCTCTACGACGTGACCGACGACTGGCTGCGGGCCGTGCGCGAGCCCGCCGAGCTCGAGCGGACCCGCGCGGCGGAGGACCTGCTCGTCGAGCGGTGCGCCGAGGTCGTCGTGTGCTCCCTCGCCCTCGCGCGGGCCAAGGGCGCCGACCGCCCGGTCACGCTGCTCACCAACGCCGTCGACGTCGACGCCTACCGGACGCCGCAGCCGCGCCCCGCGGACCTGCCGGACGGGCCGTACGCCGTGTACGTCGGCACGATGCACCCGGACCGCCTGGACGTGGAGGCCTGCCTGCGGGTCGCCACCCACCTGCGGGCCACCGGGGCGCGCCTCGTCCTCGTCGGGCCCGCGCTGCTCGACCCGCTGGACCTGACCCGGCTGGACGCCGCCGGCGCCCTGGTGCTGGGCCCGCGCCCGGCGGCGCTGGTGCCCGGCTACCTGCAGCACGCCGGCGCCCTGCTGGTGCCGCACGTGGTCGACGGGTTCACCGACTCGCTGGACCCGATCAAGCTCTACGAGTACCTGGCCGTCGGCCGGCCCGTCGTCGCGACCCCGGTCGCGGGGTTCCGGGACCAGCCCGCGGACCGCGTGACCACGGCCTCGCCGCAGAACCTCGCCGACGCCGTCGTGCGGGTGCTCGCGGAGGGCCGCCCGGACGGGATCGGGCCGGCGCCGGCGGACGTGCCGCGCTGGTCGGACCGGGTGCGCGAGATGCAGGCGGTGCTCAGCCGCGTGCGGGCCTCGCGACCCGCCGCCACACCGCGGTGAGCCGCTCCGCCGTGCGGGCGACCGCGTAGTCGGCCTGCACGTCCTTCCACGCGCGGTCCGCGCGCGCCGCCGCCTCCTCCGGGCGGTCCAGCACCTGCGCGACGGCCTCGGCCAGCGCCGGCACGTCCCGCGGCGGCACCACGAGGCACCGCGGCGTGCCGTCGGCCGCCACGGCGATCTCGTCGATGCCGCCGCCGGCGGTCGCGATCACCGGCACGCCGCGGGCCATGCCCTCGACGACGACCTGGCCGAACGGTTCGGGCACCGGCGAGGCGTGCACCAGGACCGACAACCGGTCGATCTCTCCGACCGGGTCCGCGACCCAGCCGGTCAGCTCGACCCTGTCGGTGAGACCCAGCGCCGCGACCTGCGCGCGCAGCTCGACCTCGTACGCCTGCTCCTCGAACAGCGCGGCGCCGACCACCCGGAACCGGGCGTCCGGGAACCGCTCGGTGAGCAGCGCGGCGGCGGCCACGAACTCCCGCTGGCCCTTCGTCGGGCTCACCCGGCCCACCAGCCCGATCACCGGGGTGGCGGGTGCGGGGCGGGCGGCCGGGTCGGCGGCGACCTGCTCCGGCGCGAGGCCGGGGTACGCGAGCGTCCAGCCGCGCGGCAGCGGCAGCAGCGTGCGCGCGGTGGCGTGCGAGTTCACGACGACGTGCCGGGGCCCGCGGCGCGCCAGCACCCGCAGCACCCGGGCGACCGGCGCCGGCAGGTAGTCCTCGGCGATCCGGTCGTGCACGTGCCAGACGAGCGGGCGGCGGGCGAGCCGGGCGGCGGGCAGCCCGAGGACGTCGGCCTTGAGGGACGTCGTGTGCACGACGTCGGGCTGCAGGTCCCGGAGCAGCCGGGCGAGCCGCGCCACGAACGGCAGGGTCGCCGCCGCCGAGCGGGCCGCGCCCAGGGCGGACCGGCCGGCGGCCGCGCGGTCGGTCTGCGCGATCCGGGAGTCCAGGGGCAGGACCCGGACCGCGACCCCGGCGTCCCGCAGCCGCCCGGCCAGCGGCCCGTCGGCGAACAGCACGACGGTGACCTCGACCGCGGCCGGGTCGAGGGCGCGGACCGTGCGCAGCAGCGCGAGCTCCGCGCCGCCGAGCTGGGCGGTGTGGTCGAGGACGACCACCCGCACCGGGCGCGGGGCGGCGCCCGGTGCGGGGGCCGCGGTCACTTCGACTCGGCGGCGACCGGCGCGCGGTCCTCGGCGGGGCGGTCGGCGTCGGTGTCGGCGTCGGCGTCCGCGTCGGACTCGGCCTGCGCGGACCGGTCGGCGGCGCGGTCGTCCGCGGACGGCTGTGCGTCCTCGGCGACGACGTCGGCGGCGCGGTGCTGGCCGTCGCCGCGGGGGCCCGACGCGTCGGCGCCGGCCTCGCCGGGGACGGTGCGCTCGGCGTCCGCGGTGCGCTCGGCGTCGGCGGCGTGCTCCGCGTCCGCCGCGCCCTCGGCGTCCGCGGGCGCCTCCGCGCCCGGCGCGGGCTGGCCGGCCGACCCGGCCCCGGCACGCTCGTCCTCGGGACGTGCCTCCTCGGCGTCCGCCTCCGCGGACTCCTCGGCCCCGGCGAACGCGTACGTCGCCTCGTAGGTCGCCTCGCTGCGCTCGGTCGTGCCGTCGACCGACAGGCCGAGCAGCGCGGCGTTCGCGGCCCGCAGGCGCTCCGCGGACTCCTCGACCGCGCCGACGTGCGTGTGGCCCAGCGTGACCGCGAGCAGCACGCCGTCGGCGTACGAGCCGAGGATCGTCGCGTCGGCCGCCACCAGCATCGGCGGGGCGTCGATGATGACGACGTCGGCGGTGGCCCGGAGCTGCTCCACGAGCGCGCGGACGTCGGACGAGGCCAGGAAGTCGGCCGGGTCCAGCTCCGTCTGCAGCGCGGGGTGCACCGACAGGTGCGGGATCGCCGTCGGCAGCGCGGCGGTGCGGGCGCGGCCGCCGGCCCGGCCGGTGCGCACGGGCGCGTCGGCGTCGGCGGGCAGCAGCGCGTTGAGCCGCGGCTGGCGCAGGTCGCCGGAGAGCACGACCACGCTCCGGCCGGACAGCGCCCAGGACGCCGCCAGGTTCGCGGCCAGGAACGACCGCGGGGTCTCGACGTCCGCCGCGGTCACGACGATCACGGCGCTGCCGGAGTCGTTCTCGACCGCGGCCTGGAGCGCGGTGCGCAGCTCGCGGATCGACCGGGTGTAGGCCGTCGCCTCGCGGCGGGCGACGGGCAGGGTGCCCTCGGCCTCGGCCGACTTCAGGGCGACGCCCGTGCCGGAGAGCCGCGCCAGCACCGGGGCGCCGGCCGAGCGGCGCGCCTGGCCGGAGGTGCGGACCTTGGTGTCCAGGCCGCGGCGGACGACCGCGAGGCCGATGCCGACGAGCAGGCCGGCCAGCGCCGCGATCGCGTAGACCAGGCTGCCCGGGATGCTCACCAGCGTGCTGCCGACGGCGTTCTGCAGGATGGTCGCCGGCGAGGCCAGCAGCTGGGCCTGGGTGAGCTGGCCGGACAGCGTCTGGTACTGGTCCATCGTGGTCGAGTACTGCGCCTCGAGCAGGCCGTCGACCGGGTCCACCTGGGCGTTCGGGCTCGTGGCGGCCGTGGCCGCGGCGGCGGCGCGCCGGGCCTCCGTGATCGCCTTCTGCTGCTGGTCGATGCTGGTGGCGAGCGTGCTCAGCCGCTCCTGCATCGACGCGAGGTCGTCGTCGAACTGCGCCTGCAGCGCCGCGACGTACGCGGTCGCGATGGCGTTGGCCCGGTCCACCGTGGCGTCGGCGTCGGGGCCGGTCTCGGTGATGATGACCGTGTTCGGGTTGTCCGTGGCGTACTCCGCCGAGGACGACGCGGCCAGGCCGTCCGCCAGGTCGGCGTCGCCGAGGTCCTTCGCCGCGGCGGCCGTGACGGCGTCGCTCGTGACCAGGCTCGGGTCGCTCTCCAGGCGCACGCCCGAGGCGGCCAGCGTCTCGGCGTCGACGATCTGCACCGTCGCCGTGCTGGCGTACTGCGGCTCCTGGCGGGACACGTAGAGGTACGCGCCGCCGAGCGCGGCGAGCACGGACACCAGCACCAGCCACTTGCCGAACCAGATGGTCCGGAACATGTCCTGCAGGGTCATCGGGATCGCCTCTCGGTCAGCACGGGTTCTGCGGGGTCGGGCCGCTCGGGTCCGCCGGGTCCGGCGGACCTCCCGGCCGCGCGCTCCTCGCGCACGACGCGGTGCAGCCGCTCGACGAACCGCTCCGCGGCGAAGTCGTCGGCGTGCGCGGTCAGCACCGAGGGGTCCCAGGTGCGGGCCAGCGCGCGACCGGCGGCCTCGGCCACCAGGTCGGGGTCGGGGGCGTCGAAGAACTCCCCGGTGACGCCGTCGCGGACGGTGTCGAGGTACCCGCCGTCGCGCAGGACGACGGACGGGCGGCCGAAGGCGGCGGCCTCCAGCGGGGACAGGCCGTAGTCCTCGTACGAGGCGGCGACCAGGGCGGCGCTGTTCCGGTAGAGCCAGCGCAGGCGCGCGTCGTCGACCCGGCCGGCCAGCACGACACGCGGCAGGTCGCGCACGCGGTGCTCGAGCGCGGCGCGCTCCGGGCCGTCGCCGACCACGACCAGCCGCGCACCCGGGGTGCGCCGCACGGCCTCGATCACGACGTCCACGTTCTTGTACGGCAGCAGCCGCGCCACGCACAGCAGGAAACCGGGCTCGACGCCCTCCACCGGGGTCTCGGCGCCGCCCGGCAGCATCGCGGGCGGCGGCGGCACGATCTCCGCCTCGATGCCGTAGACCTCGCGGATCGCGCGGGCGGTGACCGTCGAGTTCGCCAGGTAGCGGTCCGCGGTGCCGGCGGCGCGCCGGTCCCACGCGCGCAGGGCCGGCGCGAGCAGCCCGAGGGCCGCCGCCGCGAGCCGGCGCTGGGCGCCGCCGGGAGCGTTGCCGGAGCCGCCCTGCCGGGACGGGCCGAGGTACCGGTCCGACTGGTAGAGCCAGCGCGCCGGGGCGTGGCAGTAGACGACCTTGCGGCCCGTGGTCGGGAACCCGTGCGCCCAGCCCGTCGACGAGGCCAGCAGCACGTCCGCCTCGATCGGCGTCGCGCCCACGGCCGGGGCGAGCAGCGGCAGCGCCAGCCGGTGGTGCCGGCGCAGCACGCCGAACCGGTCGATCGGGCTGGTCCGCACGTCCAGCGGCGCGAACTCCGGGAAGGTCGCGGCCGGGTCGTACAGCGTCGTGTAGAGGGGGGCGCCGGGGAACGCGTCGGCCATCACCAGGGCGACGCGCTCCGCACCGCCGCGCTGCGTGGCGTAGTCGTGCGCCAGCGCGACCCCGTCACCGACCGCCATGACCGCTCACGACGACGTGCACGGTGCGCCACAGGATCATCAGGTCGAAGGCGATCGACCAGTTCTCCACGTACCGGAGGTCCAGCTTGACCGCCTCCTCCCAGGCGAGGTCGGCGCGGCCGCTGATCTGCCACAGGCCCGTGAGGCCGGGCTTCACCAGCAGGCGGCGGCGCGCGGACTCCCGGTACTGGGCCACCTCGTAGGGCAGCGGCGGGCGCGGGCCGACGAGGGCCATCTCGCCCTTGACCACGTTGATCAGCTGCGGCAGCTCGTCGAGCGAGTGCTTGCGCAGGAAGTGGCCGATGCGGGTGATCCGGGGGTCGCGGTCCATCTTGAACAGCGGGCCGTCGGCCTCGTTCGCGGCGCGCAGCGCGGCCAGCCGCTCCTCGGCGTCGACCACCATGCTCCGGAACTTCAGCATGGAGAACTCGCGGCCCTCCTTGCCGACCCGGGTCTGCTTGAACAGCACCGGGCCGGGGCTGGTGAGCTTCACTGCGAGAGCCGTGGCGGCCAGCACCGGCGACAGCACGAGCAGCGCGCCGAGCGCGAACGCCGTGTCGAACGCGCGCTTCGCGAGGATCCGGGACCGGCGCGACTCGGCGGCGTTCACGTGGATCAGCGACAGCCCGGCGGTCGGCTCCAGCGTCACACGCGGGCCGAAGACCTCGACGATGCCCGGGGCGACGACCAGCTCGGTGTCGGTCCGCTGCAGCGCCCAGGACAGCCGGCGGAGCGCCTGGCCCGACAGCTCGGAGCCGGTGACGATCACGACGTCGAACTCGCCGTCGACCGCCACCTGCACGACGTCCGACACCGTGCCGAGCACCGGGACGCCCAGCGCGGGCAGCGGGCCGTCGAACGAGGGCACGCACACGCCGGCGATGTTGTAGCCGTACTGCGGCAGACCGCACAGGTCGTCGACCACGTGCGTGATGGAGGAGGCGTCGCCCACCACCAGGGTGCGGCGCATCGACTCGCCCTGGGCGCGGCGCTTGTGCAGCGACCGGCGCGCCAGGTGGCGGGCGCCGAGCAGCAGCACCGCGACCAGCGGCAGCGCGAGGAACACGATCGTGCGGGGCACGTCCACGTCCGCGCCGACCGCGAACACCGCCAGCGCGGCCGCGGTCAGCACGCCGCCGCGGATCACGGCCTCGAACTCCTGGTGGCCGTCGCCGATCACCTGGCGGTCGTAGCCGCGCTCCACCGCGACGAACGCGATGTACAGCAGGCCGATCATCAGGCCCCAGGACAGCTGGAGAAGCGTCACGCCGTGCATGAGGAACAGGAGCAGCGTCGGGACGCAGGTGGCCAGGACGACGTCCCGGGCCAGGGTCTCGACCTGGTAGGCGGCGTGCGAGCCGCGCCAGCCCGAGGGCGCGGCGTGGCCCAGCGGCTCGTGGAACGGGCGGTCGGACGCCCAGGACAGCCGGGGGCCGCGGGTGTCGCGGCGGCGCTCGGCGGCCGCGTGCTCGGCCGGGGTGCGCTCGGCGGCGGACTCCCCCGTGGCGGGCTGCTCCGTGGGGCGATCGACGGCGCCCGCGGGGGCCGTCGTGCCGCTCGGTGCCACCGTGCCCGGTGCCGCGACGTCGCGCTGCGCGGAGCGCGAGACGTCGTGATCGTCGAGCAGACTCATGTCGGATCCCCCCGGGCGGCTTTGGTGTGAGTTGAGGCTATATCAGCGTGTTTGTCCTAGTCCGCCCGATGTGTCCGTTTTCACCCCTTTCACACCCGTATGGGCGAGCGCAGCCCCTCTGACGTGCACGAACACCCCCGAACGGCCCCCGCCGGGGGTACCCGGAGGGGGTGGTCCTGACCAGCACGAACCCCGCTGACCAGCGCCGACGCGAGGGCCTGCGGCGGGCCGACGGCGGCGCGGTTCACCCGCCCGCGCAGCCCCGCGCGCCCCCCGCCCGACCCGGGCCTCCGCGCCCGCGCGCCCCGCGCGCCGGACGGGGCGTGCGTCGAGCGGGTACTCGACACGTCGAGCGAGTAGTCGCCGACTGCTCGCTCGACGCGTCGGCTACTCGCTCGACGGGCGCCGCGGCGATGCGGGGCGGGCGCCACCGCGGCGCGGACGCGCGCGAGGCCGCCACCCCCGGTGGGGTGACGGCCTCGGTGGCGCGCGGTGGCGCGGCTACGCGGTGCGGGTGTGGAACCGGAGCTGCGCGCGCTCCAGGCCCTCGGTGACCAGCATCTCCACGGCGTCCGCGGCGTCGTCCAGCAGCAGCGGCAGCTCCTTGAGCTCCGGCTTGGCGAAGTCGCGCAGCACGAAGTCGGCCGCGTCCATCCGCCCCGGCGGCCGGCCGACGCCGACGCGCACCCGCAGGTAGTCCTTGGTGCCGAGCGCCTTGGTGGTGTCGCGCAGGCCGTTGTGCCCGCCCTCGCCGCCACCGATCTTCAGCTTGATCTCCCCGAACGGGATGTCGAGCTCGTCGTGCACCATGATCACGCGCTCGGGCGGCACGTCGTAGTACCGCGCCAGCGCGGCGACGGGGCCGCCGGACGTGTTCATGTAGGTGGTCGGCTTCGCGAGCACCGCGCGGGGGCCCGGGGCGCCGCCGGGCAGCGTGCCGATGCGCACCTCCGCGGTGGCCGCCTGCGGGCGCCGGGACAGCACGCCGCCCTTCGACCCGAACGAGGCCTGCCCGCGGCGCGCGAGCTCGTCGAGCACCATCTGCCCGACGTTGTGCCGGTTCCCGGCGTACTGCGGCCCGGGGTTCCCGAGCCCGACCACCAGCCAGACGTCGCTCATCGCGGCGCCACTCCCTCCGTCGTCCGTCTCCGGGGACGCCGGACGCCCGGCACCGTCACGGTACCGGGCGTCCCGACGCGGTCGGCGCGCGCGGGGCGCGCCGGGCGGATCACTCCGCGGCAGCCTCGGCGGCGGCCTCGGCCTCGGCCTCGTCGGCGGCGCGGTCCTCGGCGGAGACGGTCGGGACCGTGACGGTCACGACGATGGTCTCCGCGTCGGTCACCAGGGCGGAGCCCTTCGGCAGGGTCAGCTCGCCGGCGGTCAGCGCGGTGCCGGCCTCGAGGCCCTCGATGGAGACCTCGACGTGCTCGGGCAGGTGCGTGGCCTCGGCCTCGAGCGCGAGCGCCTGGGTCTCGACGATGTGGATGGTGCCGGGGGCCGACTCGCCCACGACAGTCACGGGGACCTCGACCGAGACCTTCTCGCCGCGCCGGACGATCAGCAGGTCGACGTGCTCGATGATGTTCTTGACCGGGTCGCGCTGGACGTCCTTGGCGAGGGCCAGGACCGGCTTGCCGTCGAGCTGGATCTCGAACAGCGCGTTCGCGGCGCCCTTGACCGCGAGCATGGTCTCGTGGCCCGGGAGGGCGACGTGGACCGGCTCGGTGCCGTGCCCGTACAGGACGGCCGGGATCTGGTGCGCGCGGCGCAGGCGGCGCGCGGCGCCCTTGCCGAACTCGGTGCGGGCGGTGGCGGCGAGCTTGATCTCGGACACGGTGACTCCTGGAGTGCTGAGAAGGGCGATGGCGAGCGGTGGTGGCCTCGACGCGGGGCGCTGGACGGGCACGCGGAGGCGTTCCACCCTGTCGATCACGGACCGGATGGACCCGGGTCTCTCCGGTGACCGTCCGACATCCCTCGCCGAGGCAACTGGTCGATCTTACCCGGGCGCGCGGCCCGCACGAAACCGGCCCGGCGACCACGCAGCGCGCCCCGACGGCCCCGGGACGCGCCGACGCGCCGAGGCCCGCTCCCCCGGCGTGGGGCGAGCGGGCCTCGGGCGGGCGCGCGGCGACGGGCGCCGCGCGCGGGGCTCAGGACTGGCCGTCGAACAGGCTGGTCACCGAGCCGTCGTCGAACACCTCGCGGATCGCGCGGGCGATGAGCGGCGCGATCGACAGGACCGTGAGGCCCTCGAACCGGCGCTCCTCCGGGATCGGCAGCGTGTCCGTGATGATGACCTCGCGGGCGCCCGACTGCTGCAGGCGGTCGATCGCCGGGTCCGACAGCACGCCGTGGGTCGCCGCGACGATGACGTCCTTGGCGCCGGCCTCGTGCAGCACGCGCACCGCGCCGGCGATCGTGCCGGCCGTGTCGATGAGGTCGTCGACCAGCACGCAGGTGCGGCCCTCGACGTCGCCGACGACGCGGTTGGCGACCGTCTTGTTCGGCTGCCGGATGTCGCGCGACTTGTGCACGAACGCCAGCGGGCCGCCGCCGAGCTTCTGCGCCCACAGCTCCGCGACGCGGATGCGGCCGGCGTCCGGGGACACGACGGTGACGTTCTGCACGTCGACGCGGGTCCGCACGTACTCGGTGAGGATCGGCATGGCCCACAGGTGGTCCACCGGCCCGTCGAAGAAGCCCTGGATCTGCGCGGCGTGCAGGTCGACGCTCATCAGGCGGTCGGCGCCGGCGGTCTTGAACAGGTCCGCCATGAGGCGGGCCGAGATCGGCTCGCGGCCGCGGTGCTTCTTGTCCTGCCGCGCGTAGCCGTAGAACGGCGCGATCACGGTGATGGTCTTGGCCGAGGCGCGCTTGAGCGCGTCGACCATGAGGAACTGCTCCATCAGCCACTGGTTGATGGGCGCCGCGTGGCTCTGCAGCACGAACACGTCCGCGCCGCGCACCGACTCGGCGAACCGGACGTAGATCTCGCCGTTCGCGAAGTCGTAGGCCGTGGTGGGCAGGAGGTCGATGTCGAGGCTCTTGGCCACGGCGGCGGCGAGCTCGGGGTGGGCGCGGCCCGAGACCAGGACGAGCCGCTTCTCACCGTCCTGCGAGACGATCCCGGTCATCGTGCGGTGTCCTCCGTGCTGGGCTGGGCGTCGGGCAGCGGGGCCGGGTGGTCCGGCAGGGTGGGGGGTGGCGTGCGGTGCACGCCGGTGCCGGCGGTCGCCTGGCCGGCGCGCTCGCGCTCGGCACGGGCCTGCGGCGACAGCTCGGCGTCCTCGCCGCGGGCGCGGGCGGCGGCCTCGGCGGCCGGGGTGCCCGGGCGGGACCGCGCGACCCAGCCCTCGATGTTGCGCTGGGCACCGGCGCTGACCGCGAGGGCCCCCGCCGGCACGTCGTGCCGGATCACGCTGCCGGCGCCGGTGTACGCGCCGTCGCCGACCTCGACCGGGGCGACGAACATGTTGTCCGAGCCGGTCCGGGCGTAGGAGCCGATCGTCGTGCGGTGCTTGCGCACGCCGTCGTAGTTGACGAAGACGGAGGCGGCGCCGATGTTCGTCTCGACGCCGATCGTGGCGTCGCCGACGTACGACAGGTGCGGCACCTTGGACCCGGCGCCGATCTCGGCGTTCTTCGTCTCGACGAACGTGCCGATCTTGCCGCGCTCCCCGAGCACCGTGCCGGGGCGCAGGTAGGCGAACGGGCCGACGGTGGCGTCCTCGCCGACCACGGCCAGCGAGCCGTGCGTGCGGACCACCGTGGCGCGGGCGTGCACCTCGACGTCCTGGAGGGTGGTGTCCGGGCCGATCGTGGCGCCGGTGGCGACCGACGTCGCGCCGAGCAGCTGGGTCCCGGGGAGCAGCGTCACGTCCTGCGCGAGCTCGACGTCGACGTCGACCCAGGTCGTGGCCGGGTCGACGACCGTCACGCCGGCGCGCATCCAGCCGTCGAGGACCCGGCGGTTGAGCTCGGCGCGCAGCACCGCGAGCTGCGCGCGGTCGTTGACGCCCTCGACCAGCACGGGGTCGTCGGTGCGCAGCGCGCGCACCCGGCCGCCGTCGCCGCGGGCGATCGCGAGCACGTCGGTCAGGTAGACCTCGCCCTGCGCGTTGTCGCGGCCGAGCCGGCCGAACGCGCCGCGCAGCACGGCGGCGTCGAAGACGTAGACCGAGGAGTTGATCTCGGCGATCGCGCGCTGGGCGTCGGTGGCGTCCTTCTCCTCGACGATCCCGAGAACGTCCCCGGCGTCGGGGGCGTCCGGGCCGGCGCGCAGGATGCGGCCGTAGCCCGTCGGGTCCGCGACCTCGGTGGTCAGCACGGTCACCGCGTTGCCGTCGGCGGCGTGCGCGGCGAGCAGCTCGCCGAGCGTCTCGCCGTCGAGCAGCGGGATGTCGCCCGCGAGCACCACGACGGGGCCCTCGACGAGCACGCCGGAGGCGCTGCCGGGCTCGCCCGGGCCGTCGTCGGCCGACGCGGCCTCGGCCTGCGCGGCGGCGTCCAGCACGGACAGCGCGCACTGCACGGCGCGGCCGGTGCCGGGGACGTCGTCCTGGTCGGCCACGAGCACCTGCGGCATGACCTCGCGGGCGTGGGCCGCGACGGCCTCGCGCTCGTGCCGGACCACGACCGCGGTGCGCCGCGGCTCGAGGGCCTGGGCGGCCGCGAGCGCGTGCCCGAGCATGGAGCGGCCCGCGAGGGTGTGCAGGACCTTCGGGGTGGCGGATCGCATCCGCGTTCCCTCGCCTGCGGCGAGGACGATGACCGCGGCGGGGCGGGGGGTGGTCACCTGTGGGTGCTCCCTGTGAGAGGTCTGCCCGCGCACCCTAGGGGCGAGCCGGGCGGGGACGTCGTGCGCTGACGCACTCTACCGCCGCCGGGGAGCCCGCCGTCGCGGGTCCGGTCCGGCGGCACCATCATGGGACCGGCGCGGGCGCCGGCCGGGCGTCCGCCGGTCCCCGCGAGGAGTGCTCCCATGACCGACGCGACCGCTCCCGGCGCCGCACGGCCCCGGGTCGTGCAGACGGTGCTGGACACCACCGATCCGCGGGGCCTCGCGGAGTTCTACCGGGCGCTGCTGGGCATGGAGTACCGCGCCGGGGACGAGCCGCCCGCGCCCGGGGAGCCGGACCCGCAGGGCGACGACTGGCTGGTCCTGCGCGGCGACGGGCTGTGGCCGCTGGCGTTCCAGAAGGTGCCGGAGATCACGCCGCCGACGTGGCCGGAGCCCGCCGTGCCGCAGCAGCTGCACCTGGACATGACGGTGCCCGACGGGGACACGCTCGACGCGCAGCGGGACCGGGCGGAGGCCCTGGGTGCCCGCCTCCTGCTCGACCGTCGCGACGACCCGGACGAGCCGCTCTACGTGCTCGCCGACCCGGCGGGCCACCCGTTCTGCATCTTCGTGGGGTGACCCGCCGCGCGCCGGGAGGTGACCCGCCGCGCGGCGCCCGGCGCCGCCCGCGCCGGCGCGCCCCTGACGCGCCGCGCTCGACCCGGGCGTTTGACGGCGCAGGCCCGGCAGCCGTACAACTGACGCCACCAGGGTTGTTACTGAGCGGTTCAGGCAAGACCTGAGGCACCGGCGAGCGTCGGACGCCTCAGGTCTTTTTTGTTGCCCTGGCGCGCCGTCCGACGCAGGTCGGCGCGACGAGAAGGGAAGTCCCCCATGCCTCGACGTCGAGCACGAGTCGCCACCGCCACCGGCCTGCACGCCCGCCCGGCGTCGCTGGTGACGCGCAAGGCCGCCGAGGGCGGCCACCCCGTCCTGATCGGCCGCGAGGGCGAGCCCGGCGTGGACGCCTCGAGCATCCTGTCGGTCATGGGCCTGCGCCTGCAGCACGGCGACCAGGTCGAGCTGAGCTCCACCGCCGACGACGCCGAGGCGCTGCTGGACGAGCTGGCCGCCCTGCTGGAGAGCGACCTGGACCTGGTGGAGCAGGCGTGACCACCGTCGACGCGGCCCCCGCGGGTGCGCCCGCCGCCGGCACCGTGCTCGCCGGGATCGGCGTGGGGCGCGGCGTCGCGCTGGCCCCCGTCGCCCGGGTCGCCGCCCCACCGTCGGTCCCGGCCGACGAGCCCGCGCCCGCCGACCCGGCCGCCGCCGAGGCCCGGCTGCGCGCGGTGCTCGCCGAGGTCGGCGACGACCTGCGCGCCCGGTCCGCCGCGACCGGCAACGCCGACCTGAGGAACATGCTCGAGGCCGCCGCCACCATGGCCGGCGACCCCGCGCTCGCCGCCGAGGCCGCCCGCCTGGTGCACGCCGGCACCGGCCCGGCCACCGCGCTGGACCAGGCCGTCGAGGGCTTCGCGGCCGTGTTCACCGCCGCCGGCGGCGACCTCGCCGAGCGGGCCACGGACCTGCGCAGCGTCCGGCACCGCGCCGTCGCCCGGCTGCTCGGCGTGCCGGAGCCCGGCCTCGCGGCGCTGGACGCCCCGGCCGTGGTCGTCGCGGACGACCTGTCCCCCGCCGACACCGCCGCCCTCGACCTGTCGAAGGTCGCCGCGATCGTCACCGAGCTCGGCGGCCCCACCAGCCACACCGCGATCGTCGCCGGCCAGCTCGGCCTGCCGTGCGTGGTCCGGGTCGCCGGCGCCACCGCCCTGGCCGCCGGCACGCCGGTCCTCGTCGACGCCGCTGCCGGCACCGTCGAGGTGTCGCCGTCCGCCGAGGCCGCCGACCGCGTGGCCCGCCGCGCCGAGGACGAGGCCGTCGTGGCCGCCGTCACCGGCCCGGGCGCCACCGCCGACGGCCACGAGGTCCCGCTGCTGGCCAACGTCGGCACCCCGGACGACGCCCGCGCGGCCGCGCCGCGCACCGAGGGCGTGGGCCTGTTCCGCACCGAGGTGCTGTTCCTCGACGCGCGCACCGAGCCCGCCGTCGCCGACCAGACCGCCGCGTACGCGGAGGTCATCGAGGCGTACGCGGGCCGCAAGGTCGTCATCCGCACGCTCGACGCGGGGGCCGACAAGCCGCTGGCGTTCGCCACCCAGGCCGACGAGGAGAACCCGGCGCTCGGCGTCCGGGGCTACCGGCTGGTCCGGTCGTTGCCGGGCATCGTCTCCCGCCAGCTCGAGGCGCTGGGCGCGGCCGTCCGCGCGCTGCCCGCCGAGCGGCAGGCCGACGTCTGGGTCATGGCCCCGATGATCGCGACCCCCGCCGAGGCCCGGGCGTTCGCGTCGGCCGCGCGCGAGGTGGGCATCGTCAAGGTCGGCGTCATGGTCGAGGTCCCCGCGGCCGCGCTGCTCGCCGAGGCGATCCTGGCCGAGGTCGACTTCGTGTCCCTGGGCACCAACGACCTGGCGCAGTACACGATGGCCGCCGACCGGCTGCGCGGCGAGCTCGCCGACCTGCTGGACCCGTGGCAGCCGGCCGTGCTGTCGCTCGTCGCCGCGACGGCCTCGGCGGGCGTGCGCGTCGGCAAGCCCGTCGGCGTCTGCGGCGAGTCGGCCTCCGACCCGCTGATGGCGCTCGTGCTCACCGGCCTCGGCATCACCAGCCTGTCGATGGCGGCGGGCCGGGTGCCCGCCGCGCGCTACGCGCTGCGCTCGCTGACGCTGGAGGCCTGCCAGGCGCTGGCCGCGGCCGCGCTGGCGGCGCCCGACGCGGCGTCGGCCCGGGCCGCGGTGCGCGCCGGGCTGGACGCCGACGTGGCGCGGGTCCTCCTCGGCGAGGGCTGACCGACCCCGCCGGGCGGGCTCCTACGCAGGCCCGCCCGGCGGCCCCGCTTCCTCCTCGTGGGTGGAACCGAGTGGAGGGGGGGGGGGCGGCACCCACCCCGGGGGGGGGGGGGAACGACCCCCCCGGGCCCCCCCGCCCCCCCGGGGGGGGCACCCGCGGGCCGGGGTCGCCCCCCCCCGCCCCGGCGTGTCGGGCAGAACGCTCCACCGATGTCCGCTCCCGGCTACGTGAGGGCCACGTGGACCGCGGCGAAGCCGGCCGCGCCCACGACCGCCGCGGCCGGGAGCCAGCGCAGCAGCGCGCCGGTCTGGCCACCGACCCGGCCGAGCAGCACCACCAGCAGGGCCGCCACCACGGCGAACACCGCCGCGTCGTCGCCGTACCGCAGCATGACCGCGTACGTCACGACCGCCTCGGCCAGCCAGCACCCCGCGAGCAGCGCCGGACCCAGTCCGCGCCACGGCCCCGCCGCCGTCCGCCAGAGCCGCCCGGCCCAGCCGAACACCGGCCCGCCGACAACGCCCGCGACCACCCACACGGCGACCGACGCCGCACCGACGGCGAACCCCCGCAGGTCGGCCACCAGGTAGTACCCGGCGACCTCGCCGGCGCAGGCGAGCAGGCCGGCGAGGGCCGCGACCCACCCGCGCCGGGCGAGCGCGCCCACCAGGAACGAGGCGACCAGCCAGGGGCTGACGGCGTTCGCCAGCCCGGCGAACCACGTCCCGCCCAGCAGCGTCTGGCCGAACGAGGTCAGCGCCCCGACCGCGAGGCCCGCGCCGACGGCGGCGGCGAGGACGGCGGGGGCGGGACGGCCGGGGACGGGGGCAGGCGCGGGCGGCCCGGGGTCGACGGGCGGGGCCGGGACGGCGCGCGGGGCGGGGACGGCGGTGCTCACGGCTCCCATCCGACCGCGCAGCGCCCCGGGTCGTCGTCCCCCCGGGGCCGGACCGCGCCCGCGCGCCCGTCCCCCTGGGGTCGGGCGCGCGCCTCAGGCGGTCAGCGCCCGCCCGAGGCGATCAGCCAGAGCACCGTGTCGTGCACGTGCCGCGCCTTGTCGTCGCCGCGGAACGTCGCCTCGTGGACCGTCGAGCCGGCGGTGATGGCGAGCGTCGCCGAGGACGCGAACTTCCCGAACATCGACTTGTCCGACACGAACGACACCGAGGTGATCGACCGGATCGGCAGCGACGTCACGGCGCTCTTGCCGCCGACGAACGACTTGTCCTGCAGGATCACGCGCAGGTTGGTGACCCCGACGAACCCCGTGCCCGCGCCGGTGCAGTCGTAGACGGCGAAGACCTGCTCGCCCTGGATGAGACCGGCCTGGACCTTCTCCAGCTGGTCGGACTTGTCGTGCGGGACGGTGGCGGTGGACATGCGGGGCGTCTCCTCGGGCTCGCGTCGGTGCGGTCACCCACCCCATCGGCGCAGGGCGCAGCGGGTTGAGCGACCGGCCGGCTCACCCGGCGGCCGGCGCCAGCTCCCCCGAGACCACCAGGTCCGCCCGGTCGCGGGTCGACTCGATCAGCACCGCGTTCCGCCCGTCGACCTCCGTGGCCCACGCCGTCGCCGCCTCGACCGTCCGGCCGTGCCGGGTGTGCCGGTCCACGAGCCGCCGCTCCCGCTCGCCGCCCGGCGTCGCGCAGAACCACGCGTCGTCAAGCGCGTCCCGGACCTGCGCCCACGGGCCCTCGTCGACCAGCAGGTAGTTCCCCTCGACGACGACGACCGCGTGGTGCGGCTCGACCGCGAGCTCGGCCGCGACCGGCTCGTCGACCTCCCGGCGGAAGCTCGGCACGTACACGGTGTGGTCGGTCTCGGCGTGCACCCGGCGCAGCAGGGCGAGGAACCCCCAGCCGTCGAAGGTGTCCAGCGCGCCCTTGCGGTCGTGCCGCCCGAGCCGGTCGAGCGTGTCGTTGGCCAGGTGGAACCCGTCCATCGGCAGGTGGACGGCGTCCGGTCCGAGCGCCTCGACGAGCCGGAGCGCGAGCGTCGTCTTGCCGGCCCCGGGGCTGCCCGCGATGCCGACGACGACCCGCCGGCCGGTGCGGTCGGCGAGCTCGCGCACCCGGGCCGCGAGCGCCCCGAGGTCCGCGACCGCGGCGCCCGCGCCCTCAGGCGGCACGGTTCGCCTCGAGCAGGCTCGTCATGTGCCGGTGGGCGTGCGCCGCCAGCGCTGGGCCGTCGCTCCACAGGTTCCGCCAGATCGCCAGGTCGTTCGACAGCGTCGGCGAGACCACCGCGGAGGAGAACGACTCGAACGTGATCGGCCCGGTGTAGTCGACGGCCGCGAGCGCGTGGAAGAACCCGGTGAGGTCGAGGTGCCCGCTGCCCAGGTAGCCGCGGTGGTTCTCCCCGATGTGCACGTAGCCGAGCCGGTCGCCGACCAGCAGCACCGGCCGCACGAGGTCGGACTCCTCGATGTTCATGTGGTACGTGTCGAGGTGGATCAGCACGTTGTCCTGGCCGATGTCGTCGGCCAGCCGCAGCGCGTCCGCGGCGGTGTTGATGACGTTGGTCTCGTACCGGTTGCAGATCTCGAGGCCGAGCGTCATCCCGCGCCCGGCGGCCTCGGCGGCGAGGTCGGTCAGCGTGGCGACGACGTTCGCGCGCCCGGCCGTCGACAGCGGCCGGCCGTACTTGCCGAGCGCGCTGTACAGCGCCCCGGTGAAGTGGGTGCCGCCGAGCTCGTGCGTGATCCGCAGCGAGTCCTGCAGCAGCGCCGCGCCCCGCTCGACGACCGCGGGGTCGTCGCTGGACACGTCGGCGTCGAAGGCGAGGCCGCGGGAGCAGACGATGCCGAGGCCGGCGGCCTCCAGCTCGGCGCGCGCGGCGACCACGTCGAGGGCCGGGGAGTCGTGCAGCGACAGCTCGAGGAGGTCGTAGCCGGCCTCGCGGGTCTGCCGGATGATCTGGGTCATCTCCGCGGGCGAGGTGCCGCCGGCGAAGACGAGGGCGTGGACGCCGAGCAGGTTGGTCATGGCGGTTCCGTTCGTCCGTGGGTGGTCGGGTGGTCGGGTGGTCGGTGGGGTCAGGCCGGCACGGGCGCCGGGGCGGCGAGCGACAGCGCCGCGGCCGCGAGCTGCGCGCGCAGGAACCGGACCGAGGTCTCCGCGATCTCGTCGGGGTCCGTCCACTGCGCCCGCCACAGCCCGATGTCGACGGCTGACGCGGGCCCGACGACGTCGCGCGCGAACGACTCGACGGTGATCGGCCCGGCGTACCCGGCGGCGAGCAGCGCCCGGAGCAGCCGGGGCCAGTCGAGCGTCCCGGTGCCGAGCGCGCCCCGGTGGTTCTCGGAGGCGTGCACGTAGCCGAGCCGGTGCCCGGCGACCGCGACCGGGGCGACGACGTCGGCCTCCTCGAGCGCGGCGTGGAAGGTGTCGAGGTGCACGACGACGTTGTCCGCGCCGACGTCCTCGACGAACGCGAGCGCCTGGGCGGCGGTGTTGAGCAGGTTCGACTCGTACCGGTTCACGTACTCGACGCCGAGGGTCACCCCCTGCGCGGCCGCCTCGTCCGCGACGTCGCGCAGGGTGGCGACGGCGCTCGCGCGGCCGGCAGCGGTCGGCGGCTCGAGGTACCGGCGCATCGCCGAGTGCGTCACGCCGCCGACGTAGGTCGACCCGATCGCCGCGGCGAACGCGACGGCCTCGGCCAGCCGGTGCCGGCCCCGCGCGACCACGGCCGGGTCCGGCGAGGTGATGTCGTCGTCCGGACCGAGGGCGAGGGACACGGCGGGGGCGATCCCGTGCCGCTGGAGCGCGGCGGCGGTGTCCCGCCAGTCGAGCACCGACCGGTCGACGGCGGGGACCTCGATCAGGTCGTACCCCGCCCGGGCGGCGGCCCCGATCGTGCGGTCCGCCTGCTGCGGCGCCCAGCCGAAGCCCCAGAGCCCGGCGTGCACCCCGAGGGGCGGCAGCCCGCCCGCGCCCGCCGCGCTCACGCGGCCTTCGCCCCGGTGATGAGCGCCACGAGCTCGTCGCCCGAGGTCTGGTCCGCGCGCCGCTCCGCCACGGCGAGGCCGGCCCGCATCACCCACACGTGCTGGGCGAGCCGCAGGACCTGGTCGAAGTTGTGGCTGATGAGCAGCACCGCGACGCCGGAGTCCTGCAGCTTGCGGATCACCGCCTCGACGCGCGCGGTCTCCTGCACGCCGAGCGCCGCGGTCGGCTCGTCCATGATGACGATCGAGCTGCCCCAGCCGGCGGCGCGGGCGATCGCGACCGCCTGCCGCTGCCCGCCGGACAGCCGGCGCACCCGGGACGTGACCGGCGGGACGTTCACGGCGAGCCCGCCGAGCAGCGTCTCGGCCTTGGCCCGCATGGCCGCGCGGTCGAGGAACCGGACGGGCCCGACGCCCTTGGTGATCTCCCGCCCGACGAAGAAGTTCTGCCAGACGGTCAGGTCCTCGACGAGCGCGAGGTTCTGCTGCACGGTCTCGATGCCGTGCGCCCGGGCGTCGAGCGGCGAGTCCAGCTGGACCCGCTCGCCGCCGAGGGTGATGGTGCCGCCGTCCGGCCGGTGGATGCCCGACAGGCAGCGCACCAGGGTGGACTTGCCGGCGCCGTTGTCGCCGATGAGCGCGGTGACCTCGCCCCGGCGCATCGTGATCGAGGCGCCCTTGAGGGCGTGCACGCCGCCGAACGACTTGGTGATGTTCTCCGCGGTCAGGACCAGGTCGACGCCCTGGTCGGTCGCGGGCACGGTGGTGGTCATCGCTTCTGGAACCTCGTGAGCAGGGCCGCGAGGACGACGACGAGTCCCACGGCGAGCGGCTGGTAGAACTGCGAGACGGCGAGCAGCGTGAGCCCGTTAGTCAGGGCGGTGAGCAGCAGCGCACCGAGGACCGGGCCGACGATCTTGGCCCGGCCCCCGGACAGGCTGACGCCGCCCAGGACGACCGCGGCGATCGAGTTGAGCAGGTAGTTCGTGTTGATCGCCGGCTCGGCCGCGCCGATCCGCGCGACCAGCAGCAGCGACGCCATGCCGGCCAGCGCGGCCGCCCAGACGTAGACGGCGATCCGGACCCGCGGCGCCTTGACGCCGTTGGCGACCGACGCCTCCTCGCTGCCGCCGACGGCCTGCACGTGCAGCCCGTACCGGGTGCGGAACATGACCACCCAGGCCAGCACGCCGACGACCAGCGCCACGATGAACGGGTAGCCGACGAAGCCGATCTTCCCGGTGGTCAGCCGGAGCAGCTCCGGGCTGAACACGCTGATCGGCTTGCCGTCCGTGAGGATCAGCGCGGCGCCGGTGGCCACGCCCAGCGTGCCGAGCGTCGCGATGAAGTCGGTGACCTTGCCCTTCGCGATCAGCAGGCCGTTCGCGACGCCGATGACCGTCGCCGACAGCACGCCCACGACCGCGGCGGGCCAGAACGGCAGCCCGGCCCGGAACGCGAGGCCGAAGCCGACCGCGCCGATCGTCATGGTCGCCGAGATCGACAGGTCGATGCCGCCGGTCGTGATCACGAACGACTGGGCCACGGCGAGGATCACCAGGATCGCGCCGGCGACCAGCATCGCCTGGATGTTGCCGAGGGTGAGGAACGTCGGGCTGAGGATGCTGAACACGACGACCAGGACGACCAGGCCGATCGGGGCGGCGTTCTCCGCCCAGAAGCTCAGGTGCCGCGCCTCGGCGAGCGCGCTGACCGCGCGGCGCGTGGGCGGGGGTGCCGACGTCGTCGGCGTTGCGGTGGTGGTCACGAGGGCTCTCTCCGGTCGGCGCCGCGGGGCGGCGGCGCGGGACGGGTGGGCTGCGGGGTGGAGCGCGCGGAGCGGCGCGGCGCAGGGGGTCGGCGCCGCCCCGCGCGGATCAGGGCAGGAGGTCGGTCAGGGGGTTGTCGAACTCCTGGAACGGCTGCGGGAACGCGTCGAGCGCCTGCTGCGCGGTGCTCGCGTCCACGAGGGCCGTGGGCGACTCGATGTCCGCGGGCAGGTCGGTGCCCGCGGTCGCGACCTCGCAGGCCTGCACACCGAGCGAACCGATCGCGTAGGGGTACTGCGCCACGGTGGCGCTCAGCCCGCCGTCGAGCACGGACTGCAGCGCGTCCTGGTTGCCGTCGACGCTCACCACGGTGATGTCGCCGGTGCGGCCCGCGTTCTCGACGGCCTTGACGATCCCGAGGCCCATGTCGTCGTTCGCGGCGAAGAAGGCCGTGATGTCGGGGTTCGCGGCGATGATGTCGGTCGCCTTGGTGAGGGCCACGTCGCGCTTCCAGTCGGCGGCCTCCTCCTGGACGACGTCGACCGAGTCGCCCACGGCGCCCTGGAACCCGTCGACGCGCGCGGCGCTGGTCACGTCGCCCGAGACGCCGCCGATGATGGCGACCTTCGAGCCGGCGGCGACCTTGCTCACCACGAAGTCGCCGGCCTTGCCGCCCGCGGCCTCGTTGTCGGTGCCGATGTAGGTGGCGATGTCGAGGTTCGCGGCCGACGCGGCGTCGGCGTCGATCGGGTTGTCGATGTTGACGATCGGGGTGCCGGCGGCTCCGACGGGGGCGAGCGCCTGGACCAGGTTGGTGCCGCTGATCGGGTTGACGACGAAGCAGCCGAAGTCCTGGCCGGCGAGGGCGGACAGCTTGTCGGCCTGGCCGGTGGTGTCGCCGATGTCGGCCGCGGCCTGCACGGTCACGTCGACGCCGTCGGTCTGCGCGGTCTCCTCGATGCCCTGCTGCATGGCCTGGAAGAACGGGTTGTCGAGGCCCTTGATGACGGCGGCGACCTTCTCGCCGCCACCGCCGGACGCGGTGGTCGAGCCGCCGCCGGAGCTCCCGCCGTCGGAGCAGGCGGCCAGCGCGAGGGCGACCGTCGCGGCGGCCGCGGCGGTGACGAGTGCGGTCCGGGACTTCGAGGGTGCGTGGGACATGGCGATCCTTGGCCTCCAGGGGCACCACTGTGTGCCCGCATCTCCGAAACTACGACCCCTTTTGACTGACGTCAACCCAAAAGTCCCGCCACTTCTCGGCAGAGTTCGCGGTAACGTGGGCCTCGACCCGACGCGCACCCCAGGAGGCGAACCGATGCCGCAGGTGACCGGCCACACGGCCGACGTGCTGGACCTGTTCCGCACGCTCGGCGCGCTGAGCCGCATGGAGGTCATCGACCAGACCGGGCTGTCCCGGTCGACGGTGAACCAGCGCCTCGGCTCGCTCGAGCGCGCCGGCCTGATCCGGGAGATCGGCGGCGCGGAGTCCAGCGGCGGGCGGCCGTCCAGCCGGTTCGAGTTCGCCGCCGACCGCGCCCGGGTGCTCGCCGCCGACATCGGCGCGATGGGGTTCACCCTGGCGGTCTGCGACCTCGCCGGCCGCCCCGTCGCCGACCTGTCCCGGGACGTCGAGGTGTGGGCCGGGCCCGAGAAGGTGCTGGCCATGGTGCAGGAGGGCTTCGACGAGCTCGCCTCGCCGGACGACGTCTGGGCGGTCGCGGTCGGCGTGCCCGGGCCGGTGGAGTTCGCGGCGCACCGCGTGGTGAACCCGCCGATCATGACCGGCTGGGACGGCTTCGACATCGCCGCCGCCTTCCAGCCCCGGTACCGCGGGCCGGTGGTGGTCGAGAACGACGTCAACGCGCGGGCCGTCGCCGAGGCGCGGCTCACCGGCGCGGACAACATCATCGGGCTCAAGGTCGGCACCGGCATCGGCGCCGGCCTGGTGTTCAACGGCAGCATCGTGCGCGGGGACAAGGGCGCGGCCGGCGACGTCGGGCACACCCGCGCCCTGCACACCGACCCCGAGCCCCGCCCCTGCCACTGCGGCAACCTCGACTGCCTGGAGACCTACGCCGCGGGCTGGGCGCTGGTCCGGCAGCTCGCGGACCTCGGGCGAGACGTGCGGCGCACGGGCGACGTGGTGGCGCTGGTCCAGCAGGGCGACATGGAGGCCGTGCGGCTGGTGCGGGCGGCGGGCCGGGCGATCGGCGAGTCGGTGGCCGGCCTGGTCAGCGTCCTGAACCCGCGGCGGATCGCGCTCTCGGGCCAGCTGGCGCAGTGCGGCGAGGTGCTGCTGTCCGGCATCCGGGAGCGGATGTACCAGCAGACGTTGCCGCTGGCGACGCGCGACCTCGTGGTCGGGCCGTCGGACCTGGGCGAGCTCGCGGGGGTGACGGGGCTGGCGCTGATCGCGATCGACACGCTGCTGGCCCCGGACTCCCTGGAGGCGGTGCTCTCGGCGACGGTGTGACGGGGCGCGATCCCCACCCGATTCTCGCGTCGCCACCCTCGGGAGCAGGTGACAGCGCGCGGATCGGGTGGGGATCAGGGTGGGCCCGGCCTCACCTCGGGCCTCAGGCCGCCCGGGCCGCCAGGCCCCCGGCCGACGGCCGCGTCGCGCGGACCGCCGCCGCGACCGGCAGCGTCAGCCCGATCAGCGCCACGACCGCCAGCAGCCCGCCCAACACCACCGGGTCGAGCACCGGCACCGGCACCCCGAGCAGCCCCTGCCCGACGCCGAGCAGCGCGGGCAGCACCGCGGCCAGCCCCACCCCGACGGCGGTGCCGGTGATCAGCGCCGACTCGGCCGCGACCATCCGGATCAGCTGCGCCCGCGTCGCGCCCGTGCGGCGCAGCAGCGCGAGCTCCGCCCGCCGGGTCCCGACCAGCCCCACCAGCGTGGTGCCGGCCGCCACCGCGACGAACGCCAGCAGCGCCAGGAGCAGCGCGGTCGACAGCCCCTGCTCCCCCGCGGCCGCGTCGCGCACCGAGGCGGCGTACCCGGCGGGGTCCGTGACGTCGAGCCCGGTCGCGGCGACGGCCGCGCGCACGTCCCCGGCCGCCGCCGGGTCGTCGGCGCGGACGAGCAGCACGCCGCCCTCGGCCCCCGCGGCGACGGTGGTCCCGGACCCGATCAGGTAGTCGCCGAGCCCGAGCCCCCGCTCGTAGACGGCGACCACCGTCAGCTCCACGGACTCGCCGCCGACCCGCACCTCGACCGGCCTGCCCAGCCCGGTGCTGCCGAGGGCCGCCTCGCTGCTCACCGCGATCGTCCCGTCCCGCCCGAGGTCGTCGAGCGAGCCGGACCGCACGTCGGGGTCGAGCAGCGTGGTCTCGGCCGGCACGGTGCGGAGCGTGGCCGGCTCCCAGGACAGCCCGTCGAGGAACGGCAGGTCCTCGTCCTCGGCGTCGGTCCGGACCTGGGCGGGCACGCCCGCGGTGACGCCCGCGGCGGCGACGCCCGGCAGGGCCGCGACCTCGGCGGCCGCCGCCTCCGGCACCCCGGCGGACCCGGGGTCCCGCGCCACGACGTCCGCGACCACCCCGTCGCGCACCTGCTGCTCGGCCGCGTCCACGATCGCCGCGTTCGCCCCGGACTGCACGGTGCCGAGCGCGAGCAGCAGCGCGAGCGGCAGGACCGCACCGGTGAGCCGCCGGGAGAACCCGCGGGCGTTGGTCAGCGCCAGCGTCGGCACGGCGCGCGACCCGCGGGTGAGCCGCAGCCCGCGCTCCGCGCCCCACCGGACCAGCAGCGGCCCGACCAGCGCGGCCGCGATCAGCAGCACGATCGCCGAGGTGGTCGCGGCCGCGGCGCCCGCGATCCCGGGCAGGGCGAACGGCACCAGCGCGGCGACCAGCCCCGCGGCGACGAGGGCGGCGGCCGTGAGGGCGCGGCCCCGCGGGATGCCCCGCGGCTCGACCGCGGCCTGCTGCACGGCGCTCGCCGGGCTCAGCCGCGCGCTCTCCCGACCCGCCAGCCGCGCGCCGAGCAGCGCGGTCGGCACCAGCAGGGCGAGCGCCCCGAGCACCGGCCACGGCGACAGCGCGGGCGCGTACCCGGCAGGCACCACCCCGCCCGCGGCCAGCACGTCGGACAGCAGCGGCGCGAGCAGCAGCCCCGGCACGGCGCCGACGGGGGCGGCGACCGCGAACACGAGCAGCACCTCCGCGGTGACCAGCTGCCGCACCTGGCCGGTCGTCGCGCCGACCGCCCGCAGCAGCGCGAACTCCCGCGCCCGCGGCCTGAGCGCTCCGGCGAACGTCGACGCCACGACGAGCAGCGCGATCAGCACCGCCGTCCCCGCGAACGACGACGCGACGGCGAGCAGCATCGACGCGGCGGGGTCGTCGGACGCCCCGGCGGCGAGCCGGGTCCCGGCCTCCACCCAGACGCCCGTCGCGGTGAGCAGCGCGGCCGCGAGCGCCACGACCAGCGCGCTGCCGGCGAGGCTGCCGCGGTGCACGCGGACGGCGGACCGGGCCATGGCCCCGACGGCGCTCATCGGCCCAGCTCGATCATCCGGGCCGTGACCTGCTCGGTCGTCGGCGCGTCGAGGTGGCCGGCGATCAGGCCGTCGGCCAGGAACAGCACGCGGTCCGCCGCCGCGGCGACGTGCGCGTCGTGCGTCACCAGCACCAGCGTCTGCTGCAGGGTCTGCGCGGTCGAGCGCAGCACCTCCAGCACCTGGTCGCCGGTGTGCGAGTCGAGCGCGCCGGTCGGCTCGTCGGCGAACACCACCGCGGGCCGGGTGACCAGCGCCCGGGCGATCGCGACGCGCTGCGCCTGGCCGCCCGAGAGCTCGCCCGGCAGCCGGTCGTCCATCCCCTCGAGCCCCACGGCCGCCATGAGGTAGCGGCGCAGGTGCGCGTCGGGCTCCCGGCCCCCGAGCAGCAGCGGCAGCGCGATGTTCTCCGCCACGGTCAGGTGCCCGACCAGGTTGTACGCCTGGAACACGAAGCCGATCCGGTCCCGGCGCAGCCGGGTCACCGCGTCGGGCGACATCGCCGTGAGGTCGGACCCGCCGACCACGACCCGCCCGCTGGACGGCCGGTCCAGGCCGGCGGACACGTTGAGCAGCGTCGACTTCCCGGAGCCCGACGGCCCCATGACGGCCGTGAACGACCCGGGGGCGAGCGCCAGGGAGACGCCCGCGAGCGCCGCGACCGTGCCGCGGCCGTTGGGGTAGGTGCGGTGGACCCGGTCCAGCAGCACGGCGGGCTCCGACGCGGTGTGCGTCGGGCTCGCGGGGCTGGTCGGGGTGGGTGCGGTGGCGCTCATGGCCGGTCTCCTCGTCTGGGGTTCTGCGTCCCCTCGACGCTAGGAATCCGGCACCCCCGCCCTCCAGCCGCCTGCGACGGAACCCGCGGGCCTGCATCCTTCGACGCAACCGCTCCCCCGCCCGGCCGACCCCGGGCGCGCGTCACCCCTCGTCGGGGACCGTGACCACCCGGTTCTGGTACGCCCAGACGACGGCCTGCAGCCGGGACCGCACCCCGAGCTTCGGCATCATCCGCGCCAGGTGCGACTTCACCGTCGACACCTCGACCACCAGCTCGGCGGCGATCTCCTCGTTCGACATCCCCTGCGCGAGCAGCCGGAGGATGTCCTGCTCCCGGGCGGTCAGCACGTCCGCTCCGCGCTGCACCGTCACCGGCTGCAGGCGGCGCCGGTCCGCGAACTCGCGCAGCACCCGGTGGGTCAGCGCCTGGTCGAGCGTGCCCCGCCCCGCGGCGACGTGCCGGACCGCCCGCACGATCTCCTCGGGCTCGGCGTCCTTGAGCAGGAACCCCGACGCGCCCGCCTCCAGCGCGCCGAACACGTAGTCGTCGAGGTCGAACGTCGTCAGCACGAGGACCGGCACCGGCCGCTCGACCTCCGGCCCGCAGAGCTCGCGGGCGACGCTGATGCCGTCCCGGCCGGGCATCCGGATGTCGAGCACCGCCACGTCGGGCTCGGTGCTGCGGGCCAGCGCCACCGCCTCGTCTCCGTCGGCCGCCACGCCCACGACCTCGAGGTCGGGCTCGGCGGCGAGCAGCGCGGACAGGCCGGCGCGCACCAGGGGCTGGTCGTCGGCGATGAGCACCCGGATCACGGGGCGTCTCCCTCGGTCAGGGGCTCGCGCGGCAGCACGAGCCGGACCTCCCAGCCCCCGTCGGGGGTCGGGCCGTGCCGCAGGTCGGCGCCCACCAGCTCGGCGCGCTCCCGCATCCCGCGCAGCCCGTACCCGGGGTGCGCGGGGTCGTCGGCGGGGACGTCGCCGGTGGGCACGCCGTTGCGCACGGTCAGCACGACGGCGTCGGCGCCCCGGTCGTCGACCGTCACCCGGCAGGCCGCCCCGGGGGCGTGCGTCCGGAGGTTCGCGAGCGCCTCCTGCACGATCCGGTACCCGGCGAGCTGGGCCAGCGGCCCGACGCGCGCGCCGAGCGCGGCGCCGTCCGCCCCGTCCGCCCCGGGCGCGCGCAGCACGTCCAGCGTCACGTCGCCGGGGGCGCCGGGCGCGGCCGCGACCAGGTCCGGCACCGCCGCGAGCGTGAGCGCCGACGTCTCCGCGCCGTCGTCCTCGCGCAGCAGCCCGACGAGCCGCCGCAGGTCGGCGAGCACCACCCGGCTCTGCTCCCGAACCTGGCGCACCCCGGCGCGCGCGGCCTCGGGGTCGGTCGTGATCTGCCGGTCGATCGCCGACGCCATCAGCGCGATCCCGGACAGGTGGTGCGCCGCGAGGTCGTGCAGCTCGCGGGCCATCGCGGTCCGCTGCTCCGCCAGCGCCGTGCGGACCCGGGCCTCCTGCTCGCCGGCCAGCGCGCGCAGCTCCCCCTCCTGCGCCGCCCGCACCGCCCGGCGCGACGACACGACCAGGGCCGGCACCAGCCCGAGCGCGACGACGGCGACCGCCTGCGCCGCGGCGGCGAGCACGAGGAGGGGGGTCCCGGGCGCCTCGACCGCCGCCGCCCCCGCGACGGCCGACGCCGCCGCCAGCAGCACCACCCCGGCGACGAGCGCGAGGCGGACCCGGGCGAGCGGCACGGTGACCGCGGCGCGGTACGCCGCGACGACGACCGCGAGCGTCAGCAGCCCGGACGCCGCGACCGCGGGCCCGCCGCCGGCGACCGCGGCGAGGAGCGGGACACCCGTGACGGCGACCAGCGCGCGGCGCGGCGCGACCCGCGCGACGGCCACCGCGCCGGCCTGCACCGCCAGGGCGACCAGGACGAGCCACCAGCCGGGCGTGCCCGCGGTCGGCACCGGGTCCGGGTCGGCGGGCTCCATCGCCGCGAGCGCCGGCAGCGCGAGCAGCCCGGCGACGCCGAGCGCGAGCGTGACCGCCGCCGCCACCACGTCCCCCCGACGGACGGTCGCGGTGCCGGGGCCGACGGGCGACGCGGCGCGCCGGGATGCGGCGGGCGCGGACGTGGTCGGCGTCGCCGCGGGCACCTCGGGCACGGCGCCCTCAGCCCTCCGGCGTCGCCGGAGCGTCGCCACCGGCCGCGCCCTCGCGGCGCGCCCGTGCGGTGGCGGTCCGCCTCCCGGCCTCGGGCGCGCTGGTCAGCCGGGGCCGGCGCTCGAGGCCGGACAGCCCGTTCCAGGCCAGGTTCACCAGCGCCGCGGCCACGTCGGCCTTCTTCGGGCTGCGGGCGTCCAGCCAGTACTGCCCGGTGAGCGCGACCATGCCCACCAGCATCTGCGCGTAGATGGGCGCGGTCCGCGGGTCGAGGTGCCGCCGCTTGAACTCGTTCGCCAGCAGGTGCTCGACCTGGGTCGCGACGTCGCCGATCAGGCTGGAGAACGTCCCCGTCGCCTGCGCGACCGGGGAGTCGCGCACCAGGATGCGGAAGCCGTCCTCGGACTCCTCGATGTAGCCGAGCAGCGCGAGGGCGGACCTCTCGACGAGCACCTTCGGGTGGCCGCCGCCGTCCAGCGCCCCGGTCAGCGCGCTCGTGAGCGCCTGGATCTCCCGGTCGATGACGACGGCGTAGACGCCCTCCTTGCCGCCGAAGTGCTCGTAGACGACCGGCTTCGACACCTCCGCGCGGGCGGCGATCTCCTCGACCGACGTGCCTTCGAAGCCCTTCTCGGCGAACAGCCGGCGGCTCACGTCGAGCAGCTGCGCACGCCGCTCGGTCGCGGTCATGCGGGCGCGCGTCGTCCGTGGCGTGCGGCGGGGCTCGGCGGTCATCGGGCCATCCTCGCAAATGCGGGCACCGGCCGGGGCGTGCGGACGCACGGGCGGGCCCGGGGAACCTCGTCCCCGGGCCCGCCCGCACCTTCCCGTGGCGCGGTCAGCGCGCCGCGTCCCCGCCGGATCGCCTCCCCCCGAGGCGGTCGACGGGGGCGGTGACGAGCACCGTCACCACGAGGAGTCCGGCGACCACCGCGACGACGTTCTGCTGGAGCAGCTGCACCAGCGTGCCGACGCCGGGGACGGTGGTGAGGACGTGGCCGACCTCGGTCACCACGTACGGCAGGAGGTCGGGGTCCCGGTTGGCGTCGCCCTGCAGCTCGAGCACGGTCGACCGGCCGTCGTCCGCGGGGGTGGTCGCCACGACGCGGTGGGTGACCAGGCCGTCGGCGTTCACCCGGGGCACGGTCACGACGTCGCCGACCTGCACCTGCTCGGCCGGGACGGTGCGGGACACCGTGAGCGACCCCACCGGGATGCCCGGCTCCATCGACCCCGAGATGACCACCGCCGGCCGGATGCCGAACAGCAGGCACAGCACGCTGACGACGATCGAGATCGTGCCGAGCACGGCGGCCACGTTCAGCACCGCCCGCTGGGTGAACCGGATCCCGGCGACCGCCCGGTCTCCGGCGCCGGTGCGCGCGGAGGTCTCGGCGCGGTGCGTGGCCACGGGGCCGGGCAGCGTGTCGGGCGCCGCGGGCACCGGGTCCGACGCCGCCGCCGGCACCGGGTCGGGCGCCGCCGCGCGCAGCGCGCGCCGGGTCACGGGGGCAGGGGCCTCGTCGAGCCGCGTCATGAGCCGAACACCTTCCTGGTCGCGGTGGCCGCCACGTTCAGCGGGGAGCCGAACGGCGACTCGAGGGTCGCGTCGTTGAAGTCGTAGACCCGGTAGCCGTGGCTCGTCTGGTTCACGCAGTTGCGGAAGTCCGAGCCGACGACGGTGCCGCCGCCGAAGGCGTACATGGTCCCCTCCTCGGCGGTCAGCCACGTCGTGCACGCCGTGCCGCCCAGGTCGGTGATGACGTCGTCCTCGTCGACGCCCCAGACGGGGGTGGCGTACCAGACGGCTCCCGCGGGCCGCAGCCCGGTGGTCGCCGTCGAGCCCTGCTGGGCGCAGTTCCCGTTGTTCCGGTCCGGGTCGGCGTACCCGCTCGTGGAGTGCGTGCCGATGGCCTGGCACCAGTTGTTCGCGCCCCAGCCGTACACCCGACCGTCGGTGGTCACGGCCTGGACCGCGGACGTGCCGGCGGAGAAGTGGTGCACCGGGATCGTCGGGCCGTTCTGCGAGGTCTGGATCAGGCCGGGGGCGTAGCCGCCGGCCGAGGCGGACGTGGAGGCGACGTACCGGCCGATGGTGGGCCAGCCGTAGGTGTCCGTCGTGGCCGCCCAGGTGTACATCTCGTGGTTCGACAGCAGCACGCGGAACGCCCGCGCGCCCGTGCTGAGCTGCCGCACCGGGCACCCCGAGGCGTCGTACGCGCGGGTGACGTCGTACTCGCCCGTGCAGACCTGCCGGCCCTTCATGTCCTGGTAGATGCGGTTGTACGTCGTCCAGTAGGCCGGGTCGCCCGCCTGCAGGGTCGTGCCGTCGGCGGCGTGGTAGACCTCGGGGTACGTCTCGAACAGCAGCGCGTTGACGCCCTGGGCGTCCAGCGGGGCGCGCTGGTTGGACATGCTGGTCTGCGTGGAGCGGCCGACGTGGGTGTCGTAGCCCCAGACGTAGACCAGGCCCTCGGTGGTCACCCCGAACGACGAGTTCTGCCCGCCGTACACCCGGTGCCAGGTCGTCGCGCGGGCACCGGCGGAGGTGCCGGGGACGATCGCCCCGCCCGACACCACGCCGACGTTGCTCGTGCCGGTGGACGAGTCCACGACGATGTTCGCGGGCAGGGGCACCGCGCGCGCCGTGCCGCCACCGACCGGGTTCGGCAGGTTCTCCCCCGCGTACCCCCAGACGTACATGGTGCCCGCGGCGTCCAGCGCGTAGATCTGGTTCTCGGACGAGGTGACGTCGACGATCGTCGGCATCGGCGCGCGGTCGGAGCCGCCGGTGGGCGAGTACTCGGTGATGGCGCGCGGGCGGTTGTTCAGCCCGGAGATGCTCCCGGCGTAGTTCGACCCCCACTGGTACACGACGCCGTCGGTGCCGAGCGCCGCGAACCAGGTGGTGGAGGCCGCCTGGGCGTAGTGGAAGTCGTTGGTCCCGCCGACCACCTTCACCGCCGGCACCGGCAGGTCGACGGCCGTGGGCGGCTGGGTCGCGCTGACGGTGGCGACGCCGGTGCCCGAGGCCCCGTTGCCGCGGAACCCGCCGAGGTAGACGGTGCCCTCGGCGTTGAACGCGGCGGTGGACGACGTCCACACCAGCTCGGGCTGCACGGCGGCCCACGTCTCGGTGGTGAGCTCGGCGACGGCGTGCGTGCGGTCGGTGTAGTCGGCGGCGGTCGCGGCCACGCCGAGCGTGACGGCGAGCGCGGTCGCGAGGCCGCCGGCGGCCACCCGCGCGCGGGTGCGGGGTGCGAGCCTCATGTCGAGGTCCCTCCGAGGGTGATCGTGACGGCGGGCGAGCCGGACGAGCGGCCGGCCAGCTCGGGCGTCGGGGCGAGGTAGAGGTGGACGTGGATCGTGACGCACGAGCCCGGGGTGCCGAGCGCGAACGCGTCCCCGTCGGCCAGCGGGTCCGCCTCCCGGGGCGTGAGCGCCCGCTCGAGGACGGCCGTCGCCTCGGCGAGCGTGACCGTGCTCGCCGCGGGGTCGGCCGGGGTGCCGAGCAGGTCGACGGTCTGCCCGTCGTCGTACAGCGCCTGGGCGGAGACCAGGATCGCGCCCGCGAGCGCCTCGTCGGTCCCGGGCGCCGCGGCCACCGTGAGGTCGAGCTGCGCGTCGAGGTGCGGGCTGTTGTTGAACACCCGGATCGGCGCGACCGCGGTCGTGCCGGGCAGGTAGCCCCCGCGGGCCTCCTCGGCGACCGCGAGCGTCATCGCGGTGCCCGGGCGCAGGGCGTGCACTGTCCCGGTGGGGATGTGCACGGTGCCGATCTGGAACGTGCTGCTCAGGTCCTGCAGCTGCAGGAACGCGTCGTCGCGGAACGACGCCGCGGTCGGCGGGACCGCCAGCACGGCGACGGCGAGCAGGCCGCCGGCGGCGAGCAGGCGACGCGGCGGGCGTCGCCGCGACCGGCCGGTGTCCGGGGCGGCGGCGTGGCGGCCGCGGGCGGGGCGGGTCATGGCAGGACTCCTTCGAGGACGACGGGGGCGCCGGCGCGGCTCTGGCCGACCACCTGGACCCCGATGTCGACCGGGAGCAGCGCGTGCTCCGTCGGCGCGGACTTGAGCATCCAGGCGCGGACCTCCACGGTGCGGGCGTCGGTGGGCGCGGTGCCGCCGCCGTCGCCGGGCGGCAGCAGGACGCCGCGCCCGTCGTTCAGGGCGGCGATCGCGGCGGCGTCCATGGGCACCGGCCCGGTGAGCACCTGGCCGTCGACGGCGACGGCGAACACCAGCGAGGTGAACGGCGTGGCGCCCTCGGTGCGGTCGGCCAGGGTCAGGGCGAGCTCGCCGGTGACGGCCGCGGCGTGGCAGACGGTGACCTGGAAGGTCGCCGCGGCCTGGGTCGGGATGCCGGTGAGCGGGACCGGGACCCGGCGGATGTTGGCCGCCGACGCCCGGTCGAGCACCAGGTGCGCCTCCTCCGCGGTGGACGCGGCGACCCGGTCCGTGCAGTCCGCGCCGACGGGCTGGCTCACCTCGAACGTCCCGTCCAGGCCCTCGACGGGCAGCTCGACGGTGTCGCGGAACGCGGCGGTGGTCGCGCCGACCAGGCCGAGCAGCCCGAGGACGGCCACCGGGGCGGCCGCGGCGCGCAGCGGCAGGGACCCGCGGGGCCGGGCACCCGCGGTGGCGCGGGCGGCGCGGCGGGTCGCCGGCGGGGTGGGCGGTGTCACGGTGACCTCCAGGTCAGGACGGACGGTCGGTCAGGTGGTGGCGACGAGGTGGGCGGTCAGCGACGCGGTGCCGCCGTTCGCGAGCTGCAGGTCGCCGTCGGCGGGCAGGCGCACCTCGAGGGTGACCAGGCGGGCGGTGCCGGCGGGCAGGGCGCCGAGCGAGATCGGCAGCTCCTCGACCGGCAGGTCGTCGGCCACCAGCACGTCGTCGACCAGCACGTCGAACAGCAGCTCGTCGAGGTAGGCGGCGTTGGACTCGCCGACCGTGGCGCGCGTGCCGTCGGCGTGCACCGCGAACGCCGACGGCGTCGGGTCGTCGAGGTCCGTGCGGGACAGCACCCGCAGCTCCAGCGTCGCGTCGAGGCTCGCCGACGCGTTGCGCACCGGGATGTCGACGGTGGCGGACGCGCCGCCCGGGCGCAGCGTGCCGTTCTGCGGGATCGGCACGGTGCCGCCCACGCCCGGCGCGGGGTTCACGGGTCCGGCGCCCTCCTCCGGGATCCGGACCCAGGTGCCGTCGTCGGACAGGTCGCGGGTGTTCTGGCTCTTGACCTCGAGGTGCAGCTGGCCCGGGGTGCCGAAGCCGGTGTCGCCGCCGAGGTTGAGCCAGGAGCGATCGGTGAAGGCGGCGGTGGTGACCAGCGCGGCGACGACCAGCACGGCCGCCCCGGCGACGACGACGCGGCGCGGGACGCCCCGTGCGGCGCGGGTCAGGGACGCGATGCGGGACATGGGGTCACTCCGGGAGGTCGGTGGCGGGGGCGTCGGACGGGGACCGGCGCCGGCGGGCGGCCAGCAGGAGGCCGAGCACCGCCAGGCCGAGGGCGAGCGCGGCCAGCGCAAGGACGGAGGCGCCGGTCACGGCGAGCACGCCGCCGGCGGCCGGCGGCTCGGGCGCCGGGACCACGGGGGCGACCGGGACGTCCTGCGTGGCGACCAGGGACAGCAGCAGGGTCAGCCCCTGGCCCTGCAGCGCGTCGCCCGCGGTCGCGGGCAGGGTCGCGGTCCCGTGCAGGTGCAGCGGCTCCGGACCCAGCACGCCCAGCGCGATCGGGGTGGCGGCGAGCTCGGCGGCCGTGCCCTCGGCGAGGACCCGGCCGGCCCCGTCCGACAGCGCCAGGACCAACGAGTCCGGGCCGGCGGCGAGCGGGCCGGTGCCCCCGTCCACGAGCAGGACGAGGTCGCTCGTGGTGCCGGGGCGCGGGATCGCCGTGAGGTCGAAGGCCGTGCTGTGACCCGGGTAGGGCACGCTCACCTGAGCGGTGCTCGTGGCGCCCTGGACCAGCGGCAGCACGGGGTCCGCCGCGGTCGGGGCGGCCACGGCCGGGGCGACGGCGACCAGGGACGCCAGGAGGGCGAGCAGCCCGGCGAGCAGCCCGGCGAGCAGGGCGGCGGCGGCGCGGCGGCCGCGCTGGACGCGGGTCATCGGGTCGTCCCCTCGATCACGACCTGCACCCCGGTGCGCACGCCCGCCCAGCGGTCGTCGCCCGTGGCGGGGGTCTGCACGCGGATGTCGAGCACCCGGTGGCCCTGCCGGTCGGCGGGCAGGTCGCCCGGCAGCACGGCCAGCACCTCGGGCGCGGGGCCCTCGGCGAGCACCACCCCGTCCTCCGCGATCTGCACGTGCAGGGCGTCGAACAGGTCCGGCGCGTCCACGCTCGGGTCCGGGTCGGACAGCGTCACGACCGCGCCCGCGGGCACGCCCGCGGTGTTGCGGACCGCGACGCGGACGTCCACCGTGCCGCCCGGCGCCGGCGTGTGGTCCGGCACCTCGACCGTCACCGGCCGCGTGCTCGGGTGCCAGTCCTGCTCGACCGGCTCCCAGCCGGCCGTCGCGCTGCCCGCCGCCTCGAGCGCGAAGGTCACGCCCGTGAACTCCACGGCGGTGTCGCTGCGGTGCACGACCTGGGCCGCGGTCAGCGCGACCAGCAGGCCCAGCGGCACCGCGAACGCGGCGGTGCGTCGGTACGGGGACATGTCCGTCCTTCCTCGGGGTGTGGCGGGCGGGGGCGGGGGGGGGGGGGGGGGGGGGGGGGGGCCCCCCCCCGCCGCCGGCGGCGTCAGACGGACGAGCCGTCCAGGACCGCCTGGATGAACGCGCCCTTGCCGGAGAGCGTGTTGTCCTCCCACGCCGCGCCGGAGTCGGCCTGCGACAGCAGGCGGATGCTCAGCGAGACGGTGGTCTCCTCCTCGGCCGCCAGGTCGTTCAGCGCGAGCGCCGAGACCTCGGCGTAGGTGAGGTCGGTGTGGGTCACGGGCGCGCCGAGCTGGGTCGCCGGCATGGCGACGTCGAACCGCAGGCTCGCCAGGTAGTCGGCGTCCGTGACCTTGCCGGCCTCCACGTCGTCCGCGATCTGCGCGAGCGAGATCGCGAGCGACGACGTGAAGTGCGCCGAGTCGTTGCGCACCGGGATGTCGATGCCGATGGCCTCGGAGCCCGGGAACAGCGACTGGGCGCCCTCGAGGAACACCGGCACACCGATCGGGTCGTCGGCCTCCTGCCAGCCCTCGACGAAGCGGCCCTCGGCGTCGGTCGCCCCGACCTGGATGTTGTAGGTCGAGTCGGCACCGCCGATGCCGTTCGCGCCGCCGAGGTTGAGGAACGCGTTGTCGGTGAACGCGGCCGTGGTGATCAGCGCCGCGACGCCGGCCAGGGCGCCCCAGGCGACGAGGCCCTTGCGGCGGCGCTTGCGGTCGTGGGTCTGCGTGGTCATCTGGATCCTTCGGGAGACGGGCCCGTCGGTCGGGCACCTGGATGGGCTTGCCGAACCAGGTTGGCGAGGGCGCGGACTCACGGAACCGGCGCCTGCACGGCGTGTAGGGGGCCGCGCGACCCGGGTCCGGGACCCCGCCTGGGACTCGCGTCACCGCAGGCCAGCGGGCTGCGACGCCACGTCGCGGCTGTCCACCGGGACGGCGGCGAGCTCATCGAAAGTCGTGTAGGACGTTGGGCCCAGATGTGAGTCGGGGGCGGCGCTCGGCCGTGCGGCACGCACGCAAACGGCCCCCAGAAACCACCGCCACCGCCACCGCCGCACACCACCCGACGAGCCCGGCGTCGCAAACCCGGACGCACCGGACGTGCGCGGCGGCCCGGTGCACGGCACCCACTCACACGATCGCGCGCGCACCACCCAGTTCCGCGCGCCGGTCGCGCACCTGCCGCACGGCCGCACCGTGGAAGTGGTCGCCCGACGCGGGAGTGCGTAGGGACCGCGGAGCAGGGTCCCCGATATGGTGAGACGAAGCGGACCTGCGGTGAACTGTCAGGGGGCGGTCGGGACGAGCGCGGAGCTGCGGCGCTGGCTGGCGCTGGGTCGGGACGTCGTCCTGCGCGGCGACCACGGCGCGGGCAAGTCGACCGCCCTGAAGGGGTTGCGCATCGACCTGTCGGGCCGCAGACGCCCCGGCATCGTCGTCCGCGGGGTGGGCCCCGGCGACTACGCGACGCTGCTCGACCACCCCGCGCTCGACGTCGACGAGCCCGGCGAGCGCGCGCTGCTGTCCTGGCTGGTCGACGAGCTCGCCGCGCCGCGCAGCGTGCTCATGCTCGACGACCTCGACCGGGTGGACGCCCGGTCGCTGCGCCTGGTCGACCGGGCGCTGCGCCGCACCGGCGCCTCGCTCGTCGCCACGACGACGGCGAACCCGCTGCGGCTGGAGGTCCCCGAGGGGCGGGCGCTCCTCGCGTCGCGCGCACCCGCCGCGCTGCGGGTCCGGCCGCTGGACCTCGCGGCGGTGTCGACGATGCTGAGCGCCGTCCTCGGCGGGCCGGCGGACACGGGGCTCACCACCGCCGTGCTCGCCCAGAGCGGCGGCAACCCCGGGGCGATCACCGCGCTGGTCGCCGCCGCGCGCGCGAGCGACCTGCTGCGCCGCACGGACGGGCACTGGTCCGCGGAGGGCCGGCTCGCCGACGTGCCCGCCGACGCCCTCGCGTTCCAGTTCCTCGGCGGCCTCCGGGACGAGCTCGTCGACGCGCTGCACCAGATCGCCGCGATCGGACCCGTGGGCGCCGACGAGGCGATGCGGATGGTCGACCCGGCCGTCCTGCACGACCTCATCGACCGCGGCCGCCTGGTCAACCACCCCGTCGCCGCCGCCGGGGACGTCCTGGTCGTGGCGCCGCCCGCGCTCGCCCGGGCGCTGCGCCAGGGGGTGAGCATCGTCGAGCGGCGGGGCGCCGCGGCCCGGGCGAGCGCGGACGTCGGCCGGCAGCTCGAGCCCGTGCTGCTCCGCGAGGACGACCTGCACGCGCTCATCGACGCCGACCTCAGCGAGCAGGAGGGCTTCCTGCGCTGGTCCACCGAGCTCGCCGGCCTGGTGCACGAGCAGGAGCAGATCGCCGAGAGCCTGGCGCGCGCGGCGTGGCTGGCGGACAGCTCGGTCGCGCACGCCAACGACTACCTCGCGCTGCTGATGCTGCGGTACGCGACGACGCAGATCGACGCGGTGTTCCGCGCCACCGAGCTCTCGCCGCAGGACACCGCCGCCGAGCGGCTGACCTTCCGCTCGTACCAGCTCTACTGGCTCAACGCCCAGGGCGTGGGCGAGGACCTGCTGCGCACCGTCACCGCGGGGTGGGGCGACGAGGCGCGGTCGCTGGTCGACGTGCAGGGGCTCAAGGACCGGGCGGTCGCGGCCGTGCACCGGGGCGAGCCGGTCGGGTCCGTCCTCACGCCGGAGGCGGTCCGCCACGAGGACCCGGTCGTGCAGGGGCGGCGGGCGATCGCGCTGGCGGCGGCCGCGATCGAGGTCGGGCAGCCCGGCGTCGCGCTCGCGCTGTGCGAGGGCCACGGCGACGTGGCCGTGTCCGTCACCAGCCGGCACCACCTGAACGCGCTGCGCGTGCTCGCCCTCGTCGTGCTCGGGCGGACCGAGGAGGCCGAGCACGACGCCCGCGCGCACCTGTCCGCGGCGTACGACGCGTACGACACCCTCGGCATCCGGCTGCACGCCTGCGTGCTCGCCGAGGCCCTGTCCTTCCACGGTCAGCTCGCGAGCGCCTGGCGGGTGCTGAGCACCTCCCTGCTGCTCGGCCACGCCGGCCCGCTCGACGAGACCTTCTACCGGCGCGGGCTGACGATCGGCACGCTGCTGCAGGCCAACGCGGGGCATGCGACGCTGTGCGCCGCGCTGGTCCGCGAGCTCGACGTCACCGCCCGCAGCTCCCGGTCGCTCATCAGCTCGCTGCACGCGCTCGCGCTCGCCGCCGACGCCCGGCGGTCCGGTCACCCGGACGCCGCGGAGATCGGCTGGCAGGCCGGCGAGCAGTACGCCGCGGCCGGGCTCGTGTACCCCGCGCTGCTCACCTGGGCCTACTGCCTGCCCTCGCTCGGCCGGGAGCGGGCGCAGCGGGTGCGCGAGGTCTGGTCCCGCGCGCACGTCCCCCTCCTCGACCCCTACCTCACGCTCCAGGTGGCGATCGCCGAGCGCGACGTCGAGGCGGCGCGGTCGGTGATCGCCGACGTCGACCCCGCGGTCGCCCCCAGCCTCGTCCGGGTCGCCGCCGAGGTGCTCGGCGTCGGCAGCCCGGAGGGAGCCGGGCACCAGGAGGACGAGGCGCAGCAGCGTCCGGCGGAGCCGCTGTCCGCCCGCGAACGCGAGATCGCCCGCCTGGTGCGCTCCGGCCTGGCCAACCGGCAGATCGCCGAGCACCTGCACATCAGCGTGCGGACCGTCGAGAACCACGTCAGCCGGGTGCTGCGCAAGCTCCGGCTCTCGGGGCGCGCGGAGCTGAGCGCCTGGAACGACGACGGGCCCGCCGTCGCCTGAGACGCCCCCGCCGTGTGACGGGCACCCGCCGCGGGCTGGCAGACTGGCGGCCGACGCGGGGCGTGCCGCCCCGCGGTCCGCCCTGGTGTAACGGCAGCACGCAGGCCTTTGGAGCCTTGAGGTCCGGGTTCGAATCCTGGGGGCGGAGCCACCGGTCGAGTACCCTCGCCCGCATGTCGGCAGCCGTTCCCCAAGGTCAGCCCGGCGCGCCCCGGGACGAGGTGGACCGGATCGTCGCGGCGTGGGCGCGCGAGCGCCCGGACCTCGACGTCGCGCCGCTGTCGGTGCTCTCCCGGGTGACCCGGCTGGCCCGGCACCTCGACCTCGCCCGGCGGCAGGCGTTCGCCCGGCACGGGCTCGAGCCGTGGGAGTTCGACGTGCTGTCCGCGCTGCGCCGCGCCGGCGCGCCGTACCGGATGTCGCCCGGCGCGCTGCTCACCCAGACGCTGGTGACGAGCGGGACCATGACCAACCGCATCGACCGGCTCGCGTCCCGCGCGCTCGTCGAGCGGCTGCCCTCCCCCGACGACCGCCGCGGCGTGCTGGTCAGCCTGACGGACGAGGGCCGGACCCGAGTGGACGCGGCGATGTCGACGCTGCTGGAGATCGAGCGCGACCTGCTGGCGACGCTCCCAGCGCCGGAGCGCGACCGCCTGGCGGACCTGCTCCGCACCCTGGTCGCCCCTTTCGACACCCCCTGACCCGTACGCCGCCTACGCGACGCCACGCCGAGATGGCAACTCTCGGCTGGGTCGGGGACCGCGCGCACAGCCGAGAGTTGCCATCTCGGCGACACCGCGAGCACCGCGAGCGCGCAGACGCGACGACGCGCGCGGCACACCCCCCTGCGGGTGCCGCGCGCGTCGGTCGGACGAGGGTCAGGCCGCCTTCGTCAGGGCCTCCGAGAGCTTGACCCGGCGGCCGGTGCGGAGGACCGAGCGGGAGTAGATCCGGGCGCCGATGCCGGTGACGAGCACCGCGGTCCCCGCGAGGATCACGAGGGACACCAGCGGCTCCCACCAGGACGCCTCGCCGAGGAACAGCCGCACCGGCATCCCGACCGGGGCGCTGAACGGCACGTAGGACATGATCGTGAGCACCAGGTCGTTGTCGTTGAAGAAGATGACGCCGAAGTACGGGATCATCACGAGCATCATCACCGGGGTGAGCACGGGGCCGGTGTCCTCGACGCGGGAGACGAGCGAGGCGGCGGACGCGAACAGCGCGGCCAGCAGCACGAACCCGACGAGGAAGAACAGCACGAACCAGGCGACCGGCGCCCCGACCATCCCGAGCAGGTCGTCCTGGCCGGTGACGACGAGGCCGACGACGGCCACCGCGGCGATCGCGGCGATCTGGCCGACGGCGAGCACCGTGTTGCCGAGGATCTTCCCGCCGAGCAGGGCCCGCGGCGGGACGGTCGACAGCAGCAGCTCGACGATCCGGGACTGCTTCTCCTGGACGGTGTTCTGCGCGATGGTGCTGCCGAACGTCATGGCGGCCATGAAGAACGCGATGCCGAAGACGAAGGACACGAGGTAGCGCAGGCCGTCGGAGGTGCCGGACTCGTCCAGCAGCTCGACCGGCGGGGTCACGGCCAGCGCGCTGATCACGCCGTCCGGCGCGGAGTCGAGGCCGACCACGACGACGCCCAGCAGGTTGTCGGCGTCGTCGTCGGGCAGGACCGCGGCGGACACCTCCTCGGACTCCACGAGCGCACGGGCCGCGTCGGGGTCGGCGGCCTCGACCGCCTCCAGCCCGTCGACGTCCGCGATCACGGCGGCCGTCTCCGGGACGACGGCGACCTTGGTGTCCCCGCCGCCGAGCCGGTCGCCCAGCACCGAGGTGAGGATGATGCCGCCCAGGACGAGCACGAGCAGCACCGCGGTCGAGATGAGGAAGGACTTGCTGCGGACCTGCGTCGTGATCTCGCGCTCGGCGACCATGAGCGTCGCCTGCACCGTGTTCGGGGTGGCGGGCCGGTCGGCCGGCGCGGAGCCGGACGACGGGTCGTTCGGCAGCATCGGGGTGCGGCGGCTCATCGCACGGTCTCCTTGGTCTTCGTGGTGGCGGGCTCGTCGTCGTGGCGCTCCTCGTCGCGGACGATGTCGCGGAAGATCTCCGCGAGCCGCGGGCGCACCGGGCTGAACTGCTGGACGGGCGCGGCGTCGAGCGCGGCGCGCAGGACCCGCTGGGCGGCGGCCTCGTCGGACTCGAACAGCGCGTAGCCGCCGTCGAACTCGACGACCCGGACGCCCGGCTCGGTGCGCAGCCAGCCCATGTCGCCGCCGGAGGTGATCTCGTACCGCGGGGCGGCGTGCTGGGCGCGCAGCGCCTCCTTCTCGCCCGCCGCGCGGATTCTCCCGCCGGCGATGACGACCACGTCGTCGCACAGCCGCTCGACCACGTCGAGCTGGTGCGAGGAGAACAGCACCGGCACGCCGCGGGCGGCGTACTCCTGCAGCACGCCGAGCACCAGGTCGACCGCCATCGGGTCGAGGCCGGAGAACGGCTCGTCGAGGACCAGCACCTCCGGCTCGTGCACCAGGGCGGCGGCGATCTGCGCGCGCTGCTGGTTGCCCAGCGACAGGTCGTCGACCGGGTCGGTCAGCCGCTCGCCGAGGCCGAGCTTCTCGAGCAGCTCGCGGGCCTTCTCCGTCGCGGTGCGGCGCTCGTAGCCGTGCAGCCGCGCCAGGTAGGTGATCTGCTCCAGCACGTGCATCTTCGGGTAGAGGCCGCGCTCCTCGGGCATGTAGCCGAACGCGCGGCGGCGGTCGTCGCCCAGCGGGCTCCCGTCGAGCGTCACCGTGCCCGAGTCCGCCGAGAGCACCCCGAGGATGATCCGCATCGTCGTCGTCTTGCCGGCGCCGTTGCCGCCGACGAACCCGGTGAGCTTGCCCCGCTCCACCGAGAAGCCGACGTCGTCGAGCACCAGCCGGTCCCCGAAGGACCGGTGGATCCCGTCGAGCTGCAGCATGTCGTCTCCCGTTCTGCGACCTGTCCGGACCCGTCGTCCGCTGAGGTCAACGCTAGGAGGCGACCCCGCCCCGGCACCTCGGCCGCCGGGCGGAACTTGCCGGGCGCGCCGGCCTCCGTCCCGGGGCGGAGGGGGTCAGTCCGTCAGCCCGTTCTCGAACGCGTAGACGACCGCCTGCACCCGGTCCCGGAGGCCGAGCTTGGTGAGCACGTTCGACACGTGGGTCTTCACGGTCGCGCGGCCCAGCACGAGCTCGGCGGCGATCTCGTCGTTGCTCAGCCCGCGCGCGACCAGCCGCAGCACCTCGAGCTCGCGCTCGGTCAGCCCCGTGGCGGAGGGGTCCCCGGTCCCGCGCGCCGCACCGGCGGGGCTCCCCCCGGAGGCGGACCCCTGGCCGACGACGGCGCGGGCGATCACGGCCCGCGTGACCTCGGGCGACAGCAGCGCGTCCCCGGCGGCGACGGCGCGCACCGCGTCCGCGAGCTGCTCGGGGCGGGAGTTCTTCAGCAGGAACCCCGCGGCGCCCGCCTGCAGCGACTCCAGCAGGTAGTCGTCCCGGTTGAACGTGGTGAGCACGAGGACGCCCGCCGTGATGTCGGGGTCGGCCGTGATCCGGCGGGTGGCCTCCAGGCCGTCGACACCCGGCATCTGCACGTCCATGCAGACGACGTCCGGGCGCAGCGCCCGCGCCAGCTCGACCGCCTCGGCGCCGTCGCCGGCCTGCCCCACGACCTCGAGGTCCGGCTGCGCGCCGAGGATCGTCGCGAGCCCGGCGCGCAGCAGCGCCTGGTCGTCGGCGAGCACGACGCGCACCGGCCGGTCCGGGCCGAAGCCCCGGTCCGGGGCGTCGGCATCCGTCGCGTCGTCGAACCGCACCGCGTCGGCCCCGCTCATCGTGCCCCTCCCGTCCGCGGCCCGAGCGGCACCCGCGCCCGGACCAGGTACCCGCCGCGCCCGCGCGCGCCGGTCTCCAGCGTGCCGCCGTCGGCGGCGACCCGTTCCCGCATGCCGACCAGGCCGAGCCCGCCGGACGTCCCGCGCCGGGCTGCGCGGCGCGCGCCGGTGCCGTCGTCGGTGACCTCGAGCTCGACCGCGTCGGGCTCGTACCGCAGCCGGACGTCCACCCGGGCGCCGGTGCCCGCGTGCTTGCGCACGTTGGTCAGCGCCTCCTGGCAGATCCGGTACAGGTTGAGGGAGGTCAGCGGCGGCACCCGCACGGGCTCGCCGACCACCTGGTACTGCGCGGCGAGGCCGGTGTCCGCGGCCTGCTGCACCAGCTCGGGCAGCCGCTCGACGGACAGGGAGCCCACCGCGGACGCGGCGTGCGCTTCAGTCCCCGACTCGCGGAGCGTGCTGAGCAGCCCGTGCAGCTCGTCGACGGCCTCGCGCGCGGAGTCCTCGACCTGCTCCAGCGCGGCGGCGGCCTGCTGCGGGTCGGACTGCTGCACCATCCGCGCCGCCGCGGCCTGCACGCCCATCATCGACACGTGGTGCGCGACGGCGTCGTGCAGCTCGCGCGCCAGCCGCAGCCGCTCGATCGCGACGGCCTGCTCCTCGACCCGGCGGCGCTCGCCCACGAGCAGCCGGCCGCGGTACTCGGTGCGGGCGCGCTCGCGGGCGGCGTTCCACGCGTGCTCGCCGAACCACCAGGCCCCCGCGAAGTACAGGATGTTGGTCAGCAGCTGGATGAGCAGGTACGCCACCAGCGGGGAGAACGCGCCCGCGTTGGAGAAGCCCTCGATGCCCTCCGGGTCGGTCACCGCCTGGAACATCGCGATCAGCAGCCAGACGAACATCGCGACGACGATCCCGGCCCGCACCCACAGGGCCCGCGCGCGGTTCCGGTCCCAGGCGCCGACCGTGTAGAGCGCCATGAACAGCGCGATGTTGGCGAACAGCGTCTCGGGGACCCGCAGCTCGCCGACCAGGACGAACGCCGCGGCGACCACGACCGCGACCACGGCGGGGCGCTGCCGGCGCCACGCGAGCGGCGCGGTGACCGCGAGCACGCAGAGCACCGCGACCCAGCCCTCCGCGGGCTCGTCGTACATGCCCGCGGCGCGCCCCAGCGCCAGGCTGAGGATGCCGCCGATCAGCAGGCCCGCCGCCAGCAGCACGTCGTACCGGCGCTGGTCCGACGTGATCGGCGGCCGCCGCCAGCCCGGGGCGTCGGGGTCCGCGAGCGCCTCGACGACCGGGGCGCCACCGTCGTCCGGGCGCGCCGGGTCCGGACGCGTCGGGTCGGGGCGGGTCGCGTCGGGGCGGGTCGCGTCGGGGCGCGTCGGGTCGGGGACGTCGGCCGTGGCGGGGTCGCGGTCGAGCGGCTGCACGGGTGCCACCGTAGCCGGACCCGACCGGGACCCCCGGCCGTGACCACGGTGGACGCCCCGTCCCCGCCCGCGGGGACGACCCTCGCGAGCACGCGACCACCGTGGACGCCAGGGAGACACCGCGGACGCGGCGTGCACACGCTCGCGAGGAACTCCCCTTCCCCCGCGTGGCACCGCGTCCGCGGCGGCGGGCCGCTCAGCGGGTGATCGTGAACCCGCCCGCCGGGACCGGCACCGGCGCTCCCGGGGAGGGCACCGCGACCCGGCGGTCGACCCGGCCGTCCGGCAGGTACGCCGCTCCGGAGCCGGCCGCGAGCGCCGGCTCCGACGTGGCGCGGGCCGTGGACCCCGCGTACAGCACGGCGTCGGTCCCCGTCGTGGTGGTCCAGCGCGCCGTCGCGACCGCCGGCCGGAGGAGCAGCGCGTCGAGCCGCAGGTCGCCGCCGCCCTCGTTGGTGCAGCGGACGGTGACCGCCCCGCCCCCGGCCGGCGCCCGCTCCGGCAGCGGCCGGTCGAGCAGCTGCGGCACCAGGCTCCCCTCGGCCTCGGTGAGCCCGGCTGCACCGGTGCCGCCGTTCTCGGTGCGCCCCAGGCGGGGCCCGCCGACGACCTCCCAGCGCGCCCGCCCGGCCGGGGCGGCGGTCCGCCACACCAGCGGCAGCGCCCAGGCGCCCGCCCGGGTCCCCGCTCCGGCCCTCTCCTCAGTTCCGGCCACGGGCACGGGCACGTCGAACTCGACCGTCGACCCCGGCGGCACCCGCACGTACCCGCCGCCGACGAGGTTGCCCTCCCCGGTCCACGCGCCCTCGGCGGGCCGGACCACCTCGCAGCCGGCGCCGAGCCGCGCGGCCTCGGCGTCCAGCACCCGGAGGCCGTCGTGCGCGGCCAGGCCCGTGATCGACCGGGCGACCTCCGCGACGTCGGGCCGGGCGTCGAGCAGCTGCATCGCGAGCAGCCCGTGGATCGTCGACTCGGCCCCGGAGTTCCGGTTGACCCGGCCGTCGGTCTCCACGCCGTCGAACGTGACCCCGGTAGCCGGGTCGTACACCGGGGCGCCCGCCGGGTTCGCGCCGAAGAACCAGCCCGCGGCCAGCCCGCCGAGCACCCGCAGGCCCTCGCCGCCGCCCGCGTCCGCGGCCGCGAGCGCCGCCGCGACCCGTCCGTGGGCGCCGTAGGCGATCTGCGCCTCCCCGGGCGCCGGGGTCCAGGCGTTGAACGGTCCGCCCGTCGCGAGGACCAGCGGCGTGAACGTGCCCGCGTCCGCGAGCGCGGCGCGCCGCCAGTCCCGACGGCCGCGCAGCGCGCCCGCCGCCGCGAGCGCCTCCGGGGCCGCCGCGCCCCAGGCGTGCCAGAACCCGACCGACCCGGTCCACGGCAGCACGGCTCCGAACGGCCACGGCCGGGTGTCGGTCGCGCCCATCGCCGCGACGCCCTCGGCGTACCGGTCGAGCGCACGGGACAGCTGCCGGTCGCGCGGCAGCACCAGCACGGCGGCCACCAGACCCAGCACCGCCTCCGCCGTGGCGTCCGCGCCGCCCGCGATCAGCCACGCCGGCAGCGGCACGCCGTCGCTGCGCACCCGCCGCCCGTACCGGGACAGCGACTCCTGCTCGAGCGCGGCGACCGCCAGGTGCAGCCGGTCGAGCAGGAACCCCGCGAACGCCGGGTCGTCCGCGGCGAACGCCGCGTACCCCTCCCCCAGCGCCCAGACGGTGCGGGCGAGCCAGTACGACTCGGCGGAGTCCGACGGGTCGGGCAGCTCGACCGGCTCGGCGCTCGGGTTGAGCGCGCCGTCGGGCTGCTGCCACAGGACGACCCGCCCGGTGTTCGGCCCCGAGTCGTCCTGCAGGTAGGTCAGCGTGCGGAGCAGCTGGTACGCCTGCTCCCGGCTCTCCCCGTCGCCCGTGGACTTCCAGTCCCGCAGCAGGACGACCGCCGCGCGGGCGATGTCGTCCGCGTTGTAGGCGCCCTGGCTCCAGTGCCCCGTCGCCGGGTCGAGGGTGCCGCCGCCGACCCGGCGGAACGTGCCGCCGTCGGCGTCGGCGTAGGTCCAGGGGGCCAGCGCCGTCGGCTCCCCCGCGATCCGGTAGGTGGTGTGCGCGTCAACGGGCGGCAGCGGCACCGTGTCGAGGAGGAACCGCAGGTGCGCGGGGTTCGCGAGCCGCGACCCGTGCGCGGCGGTCCCGGCGGCGCCGGCGGTCGTGGCGCCGGTCGCCCCGGTCGCCCCGGTCGTTCCGCTCCCGCCGGGGGCGGTCCCGGGCGCGGCCGCCACCAGCGCGGGGACCGCGGCGGCCGCGGCGAGGAAGGTGCGTCGAGTCGTCATCGTCTCTCGTCTCCCTGGTCGGGTGGTGCGGGTCGGGGTGGTGCGGGTCGGGGTGGTGCGGGTCGGGGTGGTGCGGGCGGGGTCAGCCGCGGAGCGACGACCCCCAGGGCCGGGCGGGGTCGTGCACGGCCACCGCGAGCGTCGTGTCGGACTGCCCGTAGTACGCGAACCACTTCCCGTCGAACTGCACGAGCCCCTCGACGAACGTCACGTTGGACACCAGACCGTTGAGGTCCTCGAACGTCTGCGGCCGCAGCCACGGCTCCTGGAGGCGGGCCAGCACCCGGGTGGGCTCGTCGGGGTCGATCGCGATCTGGCCGCACCGGTAGTCGACGTCGACGGTGCCGTCGTCGTGCACGGTGCGGGTGGCGCCGTTGGTGAGCATGACCAGCAGGCCGTTGTCGGTGAGCACCGGCGAGGTGCCGATCTCGACGAGGTCGGCGTCGAACGACCCGGGCGTCGGCGCGTACATCGGCTCGGTGTCGGTCGTGCCCGGCGTCCAGTGGATCAGGTCGTCGCTGGTCGCCCAGTACAGGCCGCCCTCGCCGAAGTACATCCACCACCGGCCCTGCATCCGCACCGGCACGATCACCCCGGCCTTCGACCACTCGTGCCCGCGCGGGTCGACGGTGGCGAAGGTGTCGAAGCCCGGGAACAGCGGCCCGTGCCGGGTCCAGGTGCGCAGGTCGGTCGACGTGGCGAGGCACAGCCGCGCCGCCTTCCGGTCCCAGCCGGTGTACGTCAGGTAGTAGGTGCCCTCGACGTACGCGATCCGGGGGTCCTCGCAGCCGAACTCCTCGTAGTCCTCCTGCGGGGACAGGATCGGGTCGGCCTCGCGCTCGAAGTGGTAGCCGTCGCGGCTCCGGGCCAGGCCGATGTGGGACACGATGTCGTCGGCGTGCGCCCGGTAGAGCAGCAGCACCTCCTCGTCGACGACCAGCGCCGCCGGGTTGTACAGGTTCGCCGACTCCCACGACCCGCCGCGGGGCCGCAGGATCGGGTTGCCCTCGTAGGGCACGAACGGGCCGAGCGGGAAGGTCGCGCCGGTGAACAGGGTGGTCGCGGTCATGGGTCAGCCCTTCACGGCGGAGCCGAGGTCGGTGGTGCGGAAGTACCGCTGGAACAGGCAGAACAGGGCGACGACCGGGAACGCGAGCGCGCAGGCGCCGGCGAGGATCGCGCCGTTGGGGTTGGCCGCGGTCTGCGACACGTTGGAGATGTAGTTCGCCAGGGACACGGCGAGCGGCTGCAGCGACGCGTCCTTGGTGATGAGGAACGGCCAGAGGAACTCGTTCCACGGCCCGATGAAGGTCACGAGCACCACGGTCGCCAGCGCCGGCCGGACCAGCGGCAGCGCGATCGACCGCAGGATGCGCAGCTCGCCGGCGCCGTCGATCCGGGCCGCCTCGAACATCTCCCGCGGCAGCGCCCGGAAGAACTGGGCGAAGATGAACACCGCCGTGGTGTTGATCGCGAACGGCAGGATCATCCCGAGGTACGTGTCGCCCAGGCCGTAGCCGCGGGTGATCTGCACGTACAGCGGGATCATCAGCAGCTGGAACGGCACCATCTGCACCAGCAGCATGAGCACCCAGGTCAGCCGCCGCCCCGGGAACTGCAGCCGCGCCACCGCGTACCCGGCGAGCGTGCCGAGCACCACGGTGCCGAGCAGCACGCCCGCCGTGAACACCAGCGAGTTGACCAGCGACCCGGCCAGGTCGATCCGGGAGTCGATCTGCGCGAAGTTCTGCGTCGTCCACCCGGAGGTCGGCACCAGCCGGTCGGGGGTGTTGGTCGGGCTCTCCTGGAACGCCCCGACCACCATGAAGTAGAAGGGGAAGGCGAACACCAGCGCGGCCGCCGCCAGGAGCACCTGGCGCGCCACCGCCCCACCACGTCGTCGTCGCATGTCACCGCTCCCGGTTCAGTCGCTGCGCGGCCAGGGACAGCAGCCCGACGACGATCACGAGCACCATGCCGATGGCCGCCGCGACGTCGGGGTTCTGCTGCTGGATGCCGCGCTGGTAGATGAGCAGCACGGGCGTCACGGACGCCCCGTCGGGGCCACCGCCGCCGGTGAGCAGGTACGGCTCCGTGAACAGGTTGGTGCCGGTGATGATCGCCAGGACGAGCACGAGCGTCGTCGCCGCGCGCACCCCGGGCACCGTCACGTTGAGGAACCGCTGCACCCCGCCGGCCCCGTCGGTCTCGGCCGACTCGTACAGCTCCCGCGGCACGTTCTGCAGCGCCGCGAGGTACAGCAGCACGTAGAACCCGAGCTGCTTCCACGTGACGTACAGGGCGATCGTCGGCATGGCGAGGGCCTTGTTCGCGAGCCACGACGGGTCGGGCGCCAGCGGCCCGAGCACCGCGTTGACCAGGCCGTTCGACGAGAACAGCAGCATCCACACGCCGACCAGGGACACGCTCGCGGTCAGGTACGGCACGTAGTACGCGACCCGGTACGCCGCCGCCCACCGCACCCCGGCGTTCAGCGCGGACGCCAGCACCAGCGCCAGCCCGACCGTCAGCGGCACGTTGATCACCAGGAACACCGCGGTGTTGCGGAACGAGGCGAGCACCTGCGGGTCGGTCAGCACCGTGGCGAAGTTGTCGAACCCGACGAACGGCTTCGGCACCTCGACGCCCGGCGCCGTGAAGAAGTAGTCGTGGAACGCCATGTACGCCGAGAACCCGAGCGGGTAGGCGAACACGACCAGCACGAACACGAGGTAGGGCGCCGCGAACAGCGTGCCGAGCGGCTGGCCGCCCCACCACCGCCGCCGGCCGCGGCCCCGGGGCGCGGGCGCCGGGGCGTGGCCGGTGCTCGCGCCCGGCCCCGCGCCCGGCGCCGCCCCCGCGCCCGCCGTCACCGTGGACACGTCAGCCCTGCACCAGGTCGTCGATCTTCGACGCCGCGGTGCTGAGGAAGTCCTCCACCGACGTGCTCCGGAAGATCACCGCGGAGGTGTACGCCTCGCGGAACGCCTGCCACGCCTCGATCGAGTTCGGGATGCTCGGCACGTCGCCGGTGCGGGCGGCCTGGTCCGCGAACACCTCGTACTCCGGGTGCTCGGCGAAGTAGTCCGGGTACGTCGCCGCGAGGTCCTGGCGCAGCGGCATCTGGCCGGTGGCCTCGAGCAGCGCGCCGTCGTTCTCCTCGCTGGTGGAGTACTTGAGGAACTCCCACGCGGTGCCCTGGTTCTCGCAGGACGTGAACATCGAGACGTTCTTGGAGTCGGCGAACGTCGTCACGTCCTCGCGGCCGTCCGAGGTCGGCACCGGCATGAACCCGACGTCGACGCTGTCCTTGTAGGACGCGATGGCCCAGGGGCCGGCCAGCTGCATCGCGGTCTGGCCCGACACCATCGCGTCGTCGGTCGCGGCCTCCTGCGGGGCGAGGCCGTCGGCGTAGATCGACGCCCAGAAGTCGGCGACGGCCTTGCCGGCCTCGTCGTCGAAGGTCGCCTTGCCGTCCTCGACCAGCGCGGTGCCGTCGGTCTCGGCCAGGTACACCGGGTAGAAGTCGAACCACGGCTGGTAGAAGTCGTTGGTCGGCGACGGCCAGATCGCGCTGGGCGCCGCCCCGGAGTCGACGATCTGCTGCGCACCCGCGAGGAAGTCGTCGAACGTCGCCATCCCCGGGTCCTCCGGGTCGAGCCCGGCCTGGGTGAACAGCGCCTTGTTGTACATGACCATGACCGGGTTCGACTTCCACGGCAGCTGGTAGTAGCCGCCGTCGGTCTCGTAGACGGACACGCCGTCGCCGCCGCGGCCGGAGATGTAGTCGGCGCCGTCGTCGAACGTCGTGAGGTCGACCAGGCCACCCTGCCGCACCCAGCCGGGGACGGCCGCGCTGGAGATGTTGTAGACGAGACACGGCGCCGTGCCGGCGGTGATGGCGGCCGTGATGGCCTCCTCGGAGGACGAGCCGGCCGGGATCTCCTGGGCCGTCACCTGCTCGTCGGGGTGGTCGGCGTTCCAGGCGTCCACGACGTCCTGGCCCCAGCCGACCTCCTGCTCGTTGTTCGACAGCCAGACGGTGATCGGGCCGGTGGCGCCGGTGGCCTCGCCGGACCCGCCGCCGTCGCCGGACCCGTTCGAGCAGGCGGCGGTGGCGAGGGCGACGGCGCCCAGCAGGGCGGCGGTGCGGATGTACCTCATGGGAGCTCCTCCTCGAGCACGTCAGGGGGTGTGGTGCGTCGGCGCGGGGGCGTCGGTGCTCCCGCGCAGCTGCAGGGCGGTGCAGTCGACCGTGACGGAGCGCGGCCCGTCACCGGCCAGGTCGGACAGCAGCCGCGTGGTGGCGACCCGGCCGCGGCGGGCGGGGTCGGTGGACACGCTGGTGAGCGGCGGGCTGAGGTGCGCGGACAGGTGGTCGTCGTCGAACCCGGCGACGGCGAGCTCGTCCGGCACCCGGACGCCGCGGCTCTGCGCGTAGGACATCCCGGCGATCGCCATCGTGTCGTTCGCGTACAGGATCGCGGTGGGCCGGTCGCGCAGCGCGAGCAGCTCGGCGGTGTGGGCGCGCCCGCTGCCCGCGGTGAAGTCGCCCTCCCGCACGAGCTCGCGCGAGCCGACGGCCTGGACGAACGCGCGGGCCCGGGCGTAGGAGTGCACGTAGCCGAGCGGGCCGGCGACGTGCGCGATCCGGGTGTGGCCGCGCTCGCGCAGGTGCGCGATCAGCGCCCGGACCGGGGCGGCGTCGTCGGTGCGGACGCAGGACAGCCGGGTCGGGCCGTCGTACGCGCCGAGCAGCACGGCGGGCAGCCCGAGGCCGGCCAGGAACGGCACCCGCCAGTCGTCCCGGTGCAGGTCCAGCGCGATGACGCCGTCCGCCCGCCCCGCCGCCATCGCCTGGTACGCCCGCTCCTCGGCGCCCCTGCTGCCGACGACCTGGAGCACCAGCGCGACCTCGCGCTCGGCGAGCGTCTGCTCGACGCCCGCGATGAACGCGGGGAAGAACGTGTCGGACGCGAGGATCGCCGGGTCCCGCCGCAGCACGACGCCGATCGCGTTGGCCCGGCGGGCCGCGAGCGCGCGGGCGCTACTGCTGGGCACCCAGCGCAGCTCCTCCGCCGCGGCGAACACCCGCGCCTTCGTGGCCGCCGAGATGGGCCGGTGGCCGCTGTACGCGTGGGACACGGTCGCCTTCGTCACGCCGGCGGCCCGGGCGACGTCGGAGATCGTCGGTCGGCTCATGCTCACCTCCTCGTGCAGCACGTCCTGACGAACGTAAAAGCGGTTTGACGATCGAGCCAACCGGTTTGACGACGCGGGTCGCGCGGACGCGGCGGCGGGGCGGCGGTGGGGTCCTCGGCGCGGGACCGACCCCGCGCGCGCCCTACGCTTGCCCGATGGCCCACCTGCTCGGCGGCGAAGCGCTGCACCTGTCCTTCCCGACCAAGAACGTCTTCGACTCGGTGACCGTGGGCCTCAACGAGGGCGACCGGGTGGGGATCGTCGGCCGCAACGGCGACGGCAAGTCCTCCCTGCTCGCGCTGCTGGCCGGCCGGCTGACCCCCGACTCCGGGCGCGTGACCGTCCGCGGCGGCGTGCGGATCGGCGTGCTCGACCAGACCGACACCCTCGACCCCGCGCTCACCGTCGGGGCCTCGGTCGTCGGCGACCGCGCCGAGCACGAGTGGGCCGGCGACCCGAAGGTCCGGGACGTCGTCTCCGGCCTGGTCGGCGACCTGCCGTGGGACAAGCTCGTCGGCGACCTGTCGGGCGGGCAGCGCCGCCGGGTCGCGCTCGCCGCGCTGCTGGCCGGCGACGACGACGTGCTCATGCTCGACGAGCCGACCAACCACCTCGACGTCGAGGCGGTCACCTGGCTCGCCCGGCACCTGAACCGCCGCTGGTCGTCCAACGCCGGCGGCCTGCTGGTCGTCACCCACGACCGCTGGTTCCTCGACGAGGTGTGCACCGCGACCTGGGAGGTGCACGACGGGATCGTCGAGCCGTTCGAGGGCGGGTACGCGGCGTACGTGCTGCAGCGCGTCGAGCGGGACCGGATGGCCGCGGCGACGGAGGCGAAGCGGCAGAACCTCATGCGCAAGGAGCTCGCCTGGCTGCGCCGCGGCGCCCCGGCCCGCACCTCGAAGCCGAAGTTCCGCATCGAGGCGGCGAACCAGCTGATCGAGGACGTGCCGCCGCCGCGCAACTCCGTCGAGCTGTCCCAGATGGCCACCGCGCGGCTCGGCAAGGACGTCGTCGACCTCGAGGACGTGTCGGTGTCCTACGGCGACCACCAGGTGCTGCGTGACGTGACCTGGCGGATCGCGCCGGGCGAGCGCACCGGCGTGCTCGGCGTGAACGGCGCCGGCAAGTCGACGCTGCTCGGCCTCGTGACGGGCGCCGTCGCGCCGACGACCGGGCGGGTCAAGCGCGGCAAGACGATCCGCGTCGCGACGCTGACCCAGGAGCTGGCCGAGCTCGCCGACATCGCCGAGACCCGGGTCAACGACGTCATCGCCCGCTATCGCACCTCCTACGTCGCCGGCGGCAAGGAGATGACCCCGGGGCAGCTGCTGGAGCGGCTCGGGTTCACCGCGGTCCAGCTGCAGACGCCGGTCAAGGACCTGTCCGGCGGGCAGCGGCGCCGGCTGCAGCTGCTGCTGATCCTGCTCGACGAGCCGAACGTCCTCGTGCTGGACGAGCCGTCGAACGACCTGGACACCGACATGCTCGCGGCGATGGAGGACCTGCTCGACACCTGGCCGGGCACCCTGCTGGTCGTGTCGCACGACCGGTACCTGCTGGAGCGGGTCACCGACCAGCAGTACGCGGTGCTCGACGGCCACTTCCGGCACGTGCCGGGCGGCGTCGACGAGTACCTGCGCCTGCTGGAGCGGTCGCGCTCGGGGGCCGGCGCGGTCGCGACCGGGGCGCCCACCGAGGCGTCGGGCGCCGTGGGCGGCGAGGTCGCGCCGTCGGGGCTGGACGGGGCGGAGCTGCGGGCCGCCAAGAAGGAGCTCGGCGCGCTCGACCGGCGGATCTCCAAGCTGACCGGCCAGATCGAGGCGCTGGAGAAGAAGATGGCGGAGCACGACCCCGCCGACTACGTCGGGCTGACGGCGCTCGGGAAGGACAAGGCGGCGCTCGAGGCCGAGATCGGCGAGGTCGAGGAGAAGTGGATGGCGCTGGCGGAGGCCGTGGAGGGCTGACCGCCGGGCACGGGCGGTCGCAGCACCGCGGTGACGCCAGGGATCGCGCCGTGAGCGGGTGCCGAGTCCTCCACAAGCACGGGGAGGCGTGTCGTCCCCAGGACGGCCGCACGGGCACGGAGCGCGGACGCGCGGGCCGTCCTAGCGTCGGCCGCATGACGGGGACCGGCTGGCTCGGCGCGCTGTCGCTCCTGGGCCCGGTGGCCACGGGGGCGGCGGCGATGGTGGCGCTCGTCGTGGGGATCGCGACCGTGCGGCAGCGCGACCGGGCGGACCGGCGGGAGCAGTGGTGGCGGCGGGCGGAGTGGGCGCTGGGTCTGACGCTGTCCACGCACCGCGCGCACGTGACCCGCGGGCTCGCGGTCCTGGACCACCTGGCCCGCAGCGACCTCGCGACCCGGGACGAGCGCCGGCTGCTGCGGGCACTCACCGAAGCGGGGTTGAGCAGGGCCGTCGAGCCACCGCAGGATGGTGACGTGCCCGGGGGCCGCGACGACGAGGAAGAGGTGTCCGGTGGACCGGTTCGAGCAGGAGATCGAAGAGCAGCGGCTCCGCCGGGCGGCGGTGCTCCGCGACCCCGAGGTGCAGCGGGCCGCGGCCCGGCTCCGGGTGACCCTGGACGAGAGCCTCGGTGACGAGACCCCCCAGTGGATCCGCGACCTCGCGGAGCAGCCGCTCCTGCCTGACGGACGCTGACGCGCGCGTCACCCGATCGGGGGTACGGTCCCGCCCACCCCCGAGACGGAAGGACGCCCGTGCCCGAGCCCACCGCACCGGCCGCCACCGACGCCGCACCGCACGCCCCCGAGGACCACCTCCAGCGCGGCCTCAGCAATCGGCACATCCAGCTCATCGCGATCGGCGGCGCCATCGGCACCGGCCTGTTCCTGGGCTCCGGCCGCACGATCTCGCTGGCGGGCCCGTCCGTCCTGCTGGTCTACGCGGTCATCGGCTTCATGCTGTTCTTCGTCATGCGCGCCATGGGCGAGATGCTGCTGTCGAACCTGGAGTACAAGTCGTTCCGGGACATGGCGGCGGACGTCCTGGGGCCGTGGGCCGGCTTCCTCACCGGGTGGACGTACTGGTTCTGCTGGATCGTCACCGGCATCGCCGACGTCGTCGCGGTGTCCGGGTACGTGGCGTTCTGGGCGCCCGACCTGCCGCGCTGGCTGCCCGCGCTGGCCCTGGTCGTGCTGCTGCTCGCGCTCAACCTGGTGGCGGTGCGGCTGTTCGGCGAGCTGGAGTTCTGGTTCGCGATCGTCAAGATCGTCGCCATCGTCGGGCTGATCGCGGTCGGCGTCGTGCTGATCTCGATCGGCTTCCGGGGCGCCGACGGCGTCACCGCGTCGCTGAGCCACCTGTACAGCGACGGCGGGTTCTTCCCGCACGGGTTCACCGGGTTCCTCGCGGGGTTCCAGATCGCGATCTTCGCGTTCGTCGGGATCGAGCTGGTGGGCACCACCGCCGCCGAGACCCGCGACCCCGCCCGCACGCTCCCGCGCGCGATCAACGCGATCCCCGTGCGCGTGCTGCTGTTCTACCTGGGCGCGCTCGTGGTGATCATGGCGGTGACCCCGTGGCGGAGCATCGACCCGGGCGAGAGCCCGTTCGTGGCGATGTTCGCCCTCGCCGGGCTGCCGGCTGCGGCGGGCGTCATCAACCTCGTGGTGCTGACCTCGGCCGCGTCGTCGGCGAACAGCGGGATCTTCTCGACGTCCCGGATGCTCTACGGCCTCGCGGAGGACAGGGAGGCGCCGCGTGCGTTCGGCCGGCTGTCGGCCCGGCACGTCCCGGCGCGCGGGCTCGCGTTCTCCTGCGCCTGCCTGCTGCCGGGCGTGGTGCTGCTGTACGCCGGGCGGTCGGTGATCGAGGCGTTCACGCTCGTGACGACGGTCGCGACGCTGCTGTTCATCGTCGTGTGGACCGTCATCCTCGTCTCGTACCTGGTGTACCGGCGCCGGTCGCCCGAGCTGCACGCCGCGTCGGCGTTCCGGATGCCCGGCGGCCGGGTCATGTGCTGGGTCGTGCTGGCGTTCTTCGCGGCGATGGTGGTCGTCCTGGCGCTGGACCCCGACACCCGGGCGGCGCTGCTCGTGATGCCGGTGTGGTTCGGGGTGCTCGCGGTGGCGTGGGTCGTGCTGCGCCGCCGGGGCGTCGTCGGGCCGGCTGCCCTCCCCGCGCGGTCGGCCGGCGCCCTCGCGGACGACGCCGGCGACGACACGGGCGACGACACCGACGACGACGCGGCCGGTGAGACCGGTCGCGAGCCCGCCCGCGCGGCTCACTAGGATCGACGCCATGTCCCGCATCCTCAGCGCTGTCGCCTGGCCCTACGCCAACGGCCCGCGCCACATCGGCCACGTCGCCGGCTTCGGCGTCCCCTCCGACGTGTTCAGCCGCTACATGCGCATGGCGGGGCACGACGTCCTCATGGTGTCCGGCACCGACGAGCACGGGACCCCGATCCTCGTGCAGGCCGAGCAGGAGGGTGTCAGCCCGCAGGAGCTCGCCGACCGGTACAACCGCGTCATCGTCGAGGACCTCACCCAGCTCGGCCTGTCGTACGACCTGTTCACCCGCACCACGACCCGCAACCACTACGCGGTGGTGCAGGAGATGTTCCGCACGGTGCACAAGAACGGGTACATGGTCGAGCAGACGACCATGAACGCGATCAGCCCGTCGACCGGCCGCACGCTGCCGGACCGGTACATCGAGGGCACCTGCCCGATCTGCGGCTACGACGGCGCGCGCGGCGACCAGTGCGACAACTGCGGCAACCAGCTCGACGCGATCGACCTGAAGAACCCGCGGAGCCGCATCAACGGCGAGACCCCGAAGTTCGTCGAGTCGAACCACTTCTTCCTGGACCTGCCGGCGTTCGTCGACGCGCTCGGCGACTGGCTGCGCACCCGCACCGAGTGGCGCCCGAACGTCCTCAAGTTCTCGCTGAACCTGCTGGACGACGTGCGCCCCCGCGCCATGTCGCGCGACATCGACTGGGGCATCCCGATCCCGCTCGAGGGCTGGGAGGACAACCCGTCCAAGCGGCTCTACGTGTGGTTCGACGCCGTGATCGGCTACCTGTCCGCGTCGATCGAGTGGGCCCGCCGGTCGGGCGACCCGGAGGCCTGGCGGCAGTTCTGGACGGACCCCGAGTCGCTGTCCTACTACTTCATGGGCAAGGACAACATCACCTTCCACTCGCAGATCTGGCCGGCCGAGCTGCTCGGCTACGCCGGGGGCGGGTCGAAGGGCGGCGAGCCGGGCGTCTACGGGAAGCTCAACCTGCCGACCGAGGTCGTGTCGTCGGAGTTCCTCACGATGGAGGGCAAGCAGTTCTCCTCCTCGCGCGGCGTGGTCATCTACGTCCGCGACATGCTGAGCCGGTACCAGCCCGACGCGCTGCGGTACTACATCTCGACCGCGGGCCCGGAGAGCCAGGACGCCGACTTCACCTGGGCCGACTTCAAGCGCCGCACCAACGACGAGCTGGTCGCGGGCTGGGGCAACCTGGTCAACCGCACGGCGAGCATGATCCACAGAGGAGTCGGCGCGATCCCGGAGCCCGGCCCGCGCACGACCGTCGACGAGGACCTGCTCGCGACCACCACGACCGCGTTCGGCCGGGTCGGCGAGCTCATCGGCACGCACCGGCACCGCGCGGCGATCGGCGAGGCCATGCGGGTGGTCGGCGAGGCCAACCGGTACATCTCCGAGACCGAGCCGTGGAAGCTGAAGAACGACCCGGAGCGCCTGGGCACCGTGCTGCACACCGCGGCGCAGGCCGTGAGCGACTGCAACACCCTGCTGTCGCCGTTCCTGCCGCACTCGGCGCAGGCGGTGCACGAGGCCCTGGGCGGCACCGGCACGTTCTCCCCGCTCCCCCGGATCGACGAGGTCACCGACCTCGACGACGCGTCGCGGCACTACCCGGTCATCACCGGCGACTACCGGCTCGGCGAGACCCTGCCCGCGTGGCGGCCGCGCGCCGTCGTGCCGGGCACGCCCGTCGGCAAGCCGACGCCGGTGTTCACCAAGCTCGACGACGACGTCGTCGAGGCCGAGCTCGACCGGCTGCGCCAGGGCTGAGGTGGCGCGCAGCCGCAACCGGCCCACCGGCTGGGCCCCGTCGCCGGAGCCGCTGCCCGTCGCCGTCGTCGACGACCACACCCACCTCGAGTCGGTGCTGGGCGTCGTGGCGGCGGCGGGCGCGGACGCGGGCGACGAGCCGGCGCCGGCCACGCTGGACGACCACCTGGACCGGGCCGCCGCGGTCGGCGTGCCGCGGATGGTGCAGGTCGGCTGCGACCTGGACGCCGTCGCGTGGACCGACGCGGTGCTGCGCGTCGACGCCGACCCCGCCGCGGACCCGGCGACCGCCCCGGCGCCGCTGCGCCCCGGCCGGCGCGCGCTGCTCGGCGCCGTCGCGATCCACCCCAACGAGGCCGTGCTGCACGCCGGCGTGCGCGAGATCGCACCCGACGGCCTGGAGCCGGACCCGCAGCCGCGGCACGACGCGTCCCTCGACGAGGCGCTCGCCCGGGTGGCCGCGGTCGCCCGTGCCAACGACCGGGTGCGGGCCATCGGCGAGACCGGGCTGGACTTCTTCCGTGCCGGGCCCCGCGGCCGGGAGGTGCAGCGGGAGGCGTTCCGCGCGCACGTCGCGCTCGCCAAGGAGCTCGGCCTCGCGCTGCAGATCCACGACCGCGACGCGCACGACGACGTCGTGGACGTGCTGCTCCGCGACGGCGCCCCGGAGCGGACGGTGTTCCACTGCTTCTCCGGCGGCCCGGCCCTCGCCGAGGTGTGCGCCCGCGAGGGGTGGTACGCGTCGGTCGCCGGTCCGGTGACGTACGGGGCGAACGACGACCTGCGCGCCGCGGTGCGCGCGCTGCCGCTCGATCTGCTGCTCGTGGAGACCGACGCGCCGTACCTCACCGCGCACCCGCTGCGCGGCCGCCCGAACGCCCCGTACCTGGTCCCGCACACCGTCCGGCGCCTGGCGGCCGAGCGCGGCCTCGACCTCGCCGACGCGTGCGCGGCGCTGGCGGCGACCGCGGAGCGCGTCTACGGCACCTGGTGACCCTCCCCGCGACCCCCGCCCGGAGGGGTGATCGCGCGGATCTCGGGTTCCCCTCACGGTCACGAATCGGTTACGGTCGGGAGGCTGTACCGGCGTGAGTCCCTCCCTCCCGCCGACCCGACCCGCTGGAGCCCCCGCGTGCCTGCGCCCGAGACCCCCGTCGTCCCCTCGTCGAGCAAGCCCCGCCGCACCGACCGCCGCTCGCGCGCGCTTCGGTACGGCGCCCAGGGCCTCGCGCTCGCGCTGGTGGCCGGCGCGACGACCGCGTTCGTCGGGCTGCACAAGACCGTGACGGTCGAGGTGGACGGCACCGCCGTCGAGGTCAGCGCGTTCGGCCGCACCGTGGGCCAGGTGCTCGCCGCCGGCGACATCGAGGTGGGCGACCGCGACCTCGTGGCCCCGGGCCTCGGCGAGCCCGTCGGCGACGGCGCGCAGATCGTCGTCCGGCACGGCCGGGAGATCGACGTCCAGGTCGACGGCCAGGACCGCACCGTCTGGACCACCGCGCTCACGGTCGGCGAGGCCGTCGAGGGGCTCGGCCTCCGCGACGACGAGACGCTGCTGTCCGCGTCCCGGTCGGCAGGCCTGGAGCGCGGCGACGTCCTGCGGGTCTCGACGCAGAAGACCATCCACCTGGCCGTCGACGGCCAGGTCATCGACGGGCTGACCAGCGGCGGGACCGTCCGGGACGCGCTGCGCGACATCGGCCTGGTGCTGAACGAGGGCGACCGGGTGTCCGTCCCCCTGGACGCGACCGCGACGGACGGCCTCGTGGTCATGGTGACCCGCGCGGCGACGTCCGGCGAGACCGTCACCGAGGCCGTGCCGTTCGAGGAGCAGGAGGTCGAGGACCCCACGCTCGCGAAGGGCACCCGCAAGGTCGCGACCGCCGGCCGCGCCGGCGTGCGCACCACCACCTACAGCACCGCGAGCGTCGGCGGCGCGGTGGTCGACCGCCAGGTCGTCGCGTCGACCGTCACCGTCGAGCCGGTGACCCAGGTGGTCAAGGTCGGCACGATGGAGGTCGCGACCGGGGTCGACATCACCGTCTCTCCCGGCAGCGCCCAGGAGATCGGCAAGCAGCTCGCCGCCGCGCGCGGGTGGGGCGACGACCAGTTCGCCTGCCTGCTGCAGCTCTGGAACAAGGAGAGCGGCTGGCGGGTGAACGCCGAGAACCGGTCCTCCGGCGCCTACGGCATCCCGCAGGCCCTGCCGGGCTCGAAGATGGCGACCGTCGCCGCCGACTGGCGCACCAACCCCGCGACGCAGATCACCTGGGGCCTGAACTACATCGGCGGCCGCTACTCCACCCCGTGCGGCGCGTGGTCGGCGTCGCAGGCCAAGGGCTGGTACTGAGCCCTCGCGCGGCCCTCTCCCGCCCGGCGGGTCCGTCGGTCCGGCACGCCCGCTGAGCGTCGGCTGAGCACCCGCTGAGCGTCGCGGCCGGCGTGGCGCCCACCTGCGTCGACGCGGCGACCACTTGGCACATGGTCACGAATGGGTTACGGTCGCGTGTCGCTCGTGACAGACCGGGGCCCTCCCCCCGCGAGCGCACCCGCGCAGCAGTGCGCGGGGCATGACCGCCGGATCGGGGATCCGGGACCGCCGGGTGCGACACCTCCCTCCAGGTGCCGCCGCCGCCGCGGGGCCGTCACGGCCCGGGGCACCGGCGGGCGACGCCCACGTGCGCCGCGCCCGCCCCTCGTGCCCGGGACCGCCGTCGTCTGGAACCACGTGACCTCCCTCTTCCGTCGCGCCCGCGCGCGCCTCGCCGCCACGCCCGCCGCCCTCCGCGCCCGCGTCGTCCACAACACGGACCCCGGGTCCGCCGGCACCGAGCCCGACGGCGACCGCCGGTCGCGCCGGGGTCGCGTGCGCCTCATCGGTGCCGCGACCGCCGTGGTCGTGCTCGCCACCGGCGGCGTCGCCGTCGCGGACGCCCACAAGACCGTGACCCTCGACGTCGACGGGGTCACCACGACCGTGTCGACGTTCTCCGGCAGCGTCGACGGCCTGCTGGCCGAGCAGAAGCTCGAGCTCGGCTCCCGCGACTCCGTCACCCCGTCGGGCGCGCTCCAGGACGGCGTCGACGTCGTCGTCCGGCACGCCCACCAGGTGACGATCAGCGCCGACGGCGCCGAGCAGACGGTCTGGACGACCGCGCTCACCGCCGACGAGGCGCTCACCATGCTCGCGACCCGCGGCGACGACGTCCGCCTGGTCGCGTCCCGCTCCGCCGCCGGCGGCCGCCCGGACCTGTCCCTCGACCTCACCCTCGACGGCGCCGCCGCGGTGCAGATCGACGGTGCGACGCACCCCGTCCCCGACGGCAGCACCACCGTGGCGGAGGCGCTCGACGCCCTCGGCGTGACGCTGCAGCCGCTCGACCGGGTCAGCGTGCAGCGCGCCGGCAGCACCGTGACCGTCGTCGTCAACCGCGTCGTGATCCAGGACGTCACCACCACGCACGAGGTGCCGTTCAACGCCGTCGAGCAGAACGACGCGTCGCTGTACGTCGGCGACTCGAAGGTCACCACGGCCGGCGTCGTCGGCGTCCGGACCGTCGTCGACCGCGTCACCACCGTCGACGGCCAGGAGACCGGCCGCGAGACGCTGTCCGACGCGGTGACCCAGGCGCCCGTCGACCAGGTGACCAACATCGGCACCAAGAAGAAGCCGGTCGCCACCACGCCGAAGGCGTCGTCCTCCGCTCCCTCCGCCGGCACCCCGGCGGTCGGCGGCGGCGACGCGGCCGGCCTCAACTGGGCCGCCCTGGCCGCGTGCGAGTCGGGCGGCAACCCGTCGATCGTCTCGGCGTCCGGCAAGTACCACGGGCTGTACCAGTTCTCGGTCGCCACGTGGAACGCCGTCGGCGGCTCCGGCCTGCCCTCGCAGGCCTCGGCCGACGAGCAGACCGCCCGCGCGCAGATGCTCTACAACCGCTCCGGCGCCGGCCAGTGGCCGGTCTGCGGGTCGCGCCTGTTCGGCTGACGCCGCACCCGCGGGCAGCCGGGTAGGCTCGCCCGCATGTCCTCCAGCACCGGCCCCGTCGCACCCGCGGCGGGGCCGTTGCTCGGTCCGGCCGAGATCCGCGCCCTCGCCGAGCGCGCCGGCATCCGCCCCACCAAGACGCTCGGGCAGAACTTCGTGCTCGACGGCGGCACCGTCCGCAAGATCGTCCGGCAGGCCGACGTCGTCGCCGGCGAACGGGTCGTCGAGGTCGGCCCGGGGCTCGGCTCGCTGACACTCGGGCTGCTCGAGGCGGGCGCGGACGTCGTGGCGGTCGAGATCGACCCGGTGCTCGCGGGGCTGCTGCCGGACACCGTGCGCCGGCACGTCCCGGGCGCGGTGGTCGACACCGTCGACCTGCCGGACGTGCCCGTGCGCGCCGCCGGCGGGCCCGACCCCGGTCCCCCGCCGCACCCCTCGCTCACCGTCGTCCGCGGCGACGCGCTCGACGTGCGCGCGCTGCCCGGGCGCGCGCCGACCGCGCTGGTCGCGAACCTCCCGTACAACGTGTCGGTGCCCGTGCTGCTCACGTTCCTCGAGCACTTCCCGACGCTCGAGCGGGTCCTCGTCATGGTGCAGGCCGAGGTCGCCGACCGCGTCGCCGCCCCGCCCGGGAGCCGCACCTACGGCGTCCCGTCGGTCAAGGCCGCCTGGTACGCCTCCGCCCGCCGCACCGCGACCGTCGGCCGGTCCGTGTTCTGGCCGGTGCCGAACGTCGACTCCGCCCTGGTCCGCCTCGACCGGCGCGAGCCCCCCGCCACCACGGCGACCCGCGAGCAGGTGTTCGCGGTCGTGGACGCGGCGTTCGCGCAGCGGCGGAAGATGCTCCGCTCCGCCCTGGCGGCCCTCGCCGGCGGCAGCGAGGCGGCCACCCGCGCCATCGAGGCCGCCGGGGTCGACCCGCAGGCTCGCGGCGAGGCGCTCGACGTCCTCGCGCTCGCCCGCGTCGCCGAGCAGCTGCACGCGCCCGCGGCGGGCTGACCTCGCCCGACGCCGTCGGCGGTCCGCGCCGCCGTCGCGCGACGGCCCGTCGCCGCCGGGACGCGCCGGACGCGCCCGGACCTGGCACAGTGGTCCCCGTGACCGACCTGCGCCTCGCCCCCCGCACCGGCCGTGAGGTCCGCGTCCGGGCGCCCGGCAAGGTCAACCTGTCGCTCCGCGTCGGCCCGCGCCGCCCCGACGGGTACCACCCGCTGGCGACCGTGTTCCAGGCCGTGTCGGTGTACGAGGACGTCGTGGCCTCCGCGTCGCCGGACCTGCGCGTCACGGTCTCCGGCCCCCAGGCCGACCTGGTCCCCACCGACGCGAGCAACCTCGCCCTCCGCGCCGCCCGCGCGCTCGCCGCCCGCACCGGCATCGACGAGGGCGTGCACCTGCACCTGCACAAGGGCGTCCCGGTCGCGGGGGGCATGGCAGGGGGCTCCGCCGACGCCGCCGCCGCGCTGCTCGCCTGCGACGCGTTCTGGGGCACGGCGCTGAGCCGCGAGGAGCTGCACGAGGTCGCGGCCGAGCTCGGCTCCGACGTGCCGTTCCTGCTGATGGGCCAGACCGCCGTCGGCTCCGGCCGCGGCGACCTGCTCACGGCCGCGCTGAGCCGCGGCGAGTACCACTGGGCGTTCGGCGTGCGCGACGAGGGACTGTCGACGCCCCGGGTCTACGAGGAGTTCGACCAGCTCGCCGCCGGCCGCGACGGGCTGGACTCCGACGGGGACGTCGCGCTGCTGCAGGCGCTCCGGGCCGGCGACGCCCCCGCGCTCGGCGCGCTCCTGCACAACGACCTGCAGGACGCGGCGGTCGAGCTCGCACCCGGCCTGGTCGAGACGCTGGCGGTCGCCGAGGACGCCGGCGCGCTCGGCGTGGTCGTCTCCGGCTCGGGGCCGACCGTGGCCGCGCTGGCCCGCAGCCGGCAGCACGCGCTGGTGATCGCCGCCGCGATGACCGCCGCGGGCGTGGCCGACTCCGTGCTCACCGCGTCGGGGCCGGTGCCGGGTGCGCGGCTCGTCGCGGGGTCGGACGTCCTCTAGGGCGCGGTGACCGAGCGCTCGCCGGCGGCCGGAGCGATCCGCCGCAGGTGCAGCAGCGGGTAGGGTCTGCCGTCATCGTCGAGGGCGGAGCGACCCACCTCGACGAAGCCGCGCCGCGCGTAGAAGGCCCGCGCCCCGGGGTTCTGCTCGTTGACGTCGAGCTCCACCACCGGCCGACCCGCCGTCGCGTGGCGCAGGAGCGCCGACCCGACCCCGCTGCCGTGCACGTCCGGGTCGACGAACAGCATCTCGACGCGAGCGCCGTCGCCGGCGACGGCGACGGCGACGAACCCGAGCACCCGACCCTGCCGCTCGGCGAGCGTCACCGTCAGGTCCGGGAGCCCGGCACGGACGACGGCCTCGTAGCGGCCGACGTCCTCCGGTGCGAGGAAGTCGTGCGTCGCGAGCACCGCCCGGCGCCACACGGCCACGAGCGCCGCCGCGTCGTCCGGCCCCGCCGTGCGCAGGGCGGGCTCGTCCGCGCACAGGGCCGGCTCGCCCGTGAGCAGGGTCGGCTCGTCCGGCCGGACGGCGGGCTCGTCCGCGCGCACGGCCGGCTCGTCCTCGCTCCTGCCCTGCCCGACCGCGCTCACGCCAGGTCCACGTAGACGTCCAGCCCGCCGACCTCGGCGAAGCCCAGCCGGGTGTACAGCCGCGCGGCGCCGTCCGTGTCCGGCTCGGTGTGGGCGACGCCCGCGCCGGCGTCGACCGCGCCCGCGAGCACCCACGAGCTGACGGCCGCCGCGACGCCGCGACGCCGGGCGGCGGGCACCACCCCGACGCCGCCCAGCCCCACGGCGGGACCCGCCTCGCCGTCCGAGCGCACGACGTAGGCCGTTCCCACGGGGGCCCCGTCCAGCTCGGCCAGCGCGACCGTCACCACCGGCGACCCCAGCAGCGGGTCCAGCCAGGCGCGCGACGCGGCCGGCTCCCCGCCGAACGCCGCGAGGTCGACCGCCAGCACCGCGTCCAGGTCCGCGGCGGTCGCGCGGCGGATCCCCAGCCCGGGCACCGGCGGCTGCGTCACCAGCGCACGGGCGTCGAGCAGCATGAGCCGCTTCCGGAACAGGTGGCGACCGTGCGGCCAGGTCACCCCGGCGGGGACCCGCACGCCCCACGGCACACCACGCCGCGCGTACCAGTCGCGGACCTCCCCGAGCTCCACCCGGTCCGGGTCCGTGACGTCGCCGTTGTTCCACCACGGGTGCGCGAGGCCGCTGGCCATCAGCCGGATCCCCGGCAGGTCCGCGACCGCGCCGCCACGGCCCGCGCGGATGCGCCCGTGCGTCTGCCAGGTCTCGGCATGGGCAGCACGCGCGAGCGCGTCCCGGTCGGGTGCACCGAGCGCCGCGTCGAGCACCAGCTCCGGCCGGGCCCACAGCAGCGAGCCACCCGCGCCCGGCACCACCCGCCGTACCGCGCCGGGTACGCGAGCCGTCAGCATTCGCGCGCGATCGGGCGAGTGCCCGCGGTCGTGCTCCCCGACCACCACCGTGGTCGGCACGGCGACGGCCGACAGGTCGACGTGCCAGGGCCGCATCGCCAGCAGCGTGTCCTGCACGTACGCCGCGCCCTGACCGGCGAAGCCCTCGACCAGCGCCGCCCGCCAGCGCGCGAGGAACGCGGGGCGCTCGTAGACGGCCCGGTCGACGGCCTCAGCGCCGTTCCGCACCATCGCCTCCATCTCGGCCGGACCGAGCCGCCCGAGGACGGCCCGAGCGGCCTCCGGATCTGCCCGCGCGAGGTCGGCGAGCTCGCGCGCGTGCGGCGGCAGGAGCGGCGCCACGTCCGGGTGCGCGACCTCGTCCGCAGGCGAGACCAGCACGAGCCGGGAGGCGGCGCCCGCGGCGGCGAGCGCGAGCCCGAACACCGACCCCTGGGAGTTCGTGACCACCGGCAGCGGCTCCGGATGCCCCACCGCCGCGGCGAAGGCGATGTGGTCCCGTGCCGTCGAAGCCGCCGTGCGGCCCGGGTCGGGTGTCGATCCCCCCATCCCGGCGCGGTCCACCGTGATCAGCCGCACGCCGCGCGGCTCGAGGAGGTCCTCGCCGAAGCCCATGGCGGAGCCCGTGGCCGCGCCGCCGACGAGCAGCACGGCCCTGCCGTCCGCGGGGCCTCGCGTGCGGCCCGTCAGCACGCGGCCGTTCGGCAGCGTGACGGAGTGCCGCTCGGCCGCGTCGGTCGACGTGGTGGTCATGGGGTCGGGCTCCTTCCGCCTCGTCGGACGCTAGCGGCGCCAGGTCCCGGTACGCCCGCTGATATCCGCGTCGCCTCGCGCCCGTCGCGCGCGCCGGCCCCGGGCGCTGGCGGGGGTCAGTACGGCGGGGGGTCGTCGTCCGAGGCGTGCGGTGCGGGTGGGCGCGGTGCGGGTGAGCGCGGGGCGGGCGGCCGCGGTGCGGGCGTGTGTGGGGCCGCTGCGCCCCGCGGCGCCCCGGACGTGGAGCTGTCCGACGGGACCCCGGACGGGGGTGTGTCGGGCGAGATCGCGGGCGCGGGTGGGTCGGGCGGGGTGTCGGGTGGGGGTGTGCGCAGGCGTCGGGGTCCGGTGAGGTGCTGGGTGGGGTGGTCGGTCCCGGGGCGGGTGCGGTAGGTGTGGCCGGTGGGGTCGGTCCAGTCGTGGGTGCCGGGCTCGGGTTGCTGCAGGGTGAACCGCGCGTGGTGCTTGGCGCGGTGGTGGCGGGGGCAGGTGGGGCCGAGGTTGGTGTGGCTGGTGGTGCCCGGGGGGTGGGGGTCGTCGGGCGCGGGTGCCCAGTCCTCGGTGTGGTCGAGGTCGCAGTGGTGGGCGGGCACGGGGCAGCCGGGGAAGGTGCAGGTGCGGTCGCGGTGCCGGACGTGGTCGGCGAGCGCGGCCGGTGGCCGGTAGGTGGTGCGTCCGACGTCCAGGACGGTGCCGGACAGGTCGTCGGTGACCAGCCGCCGCCAGACCCCGCCCTGGGCCAGGGCGCGGGCGGTGGTGGCGTCGATCGGGCCGAACCCGGCGAGGTCGGCGGGGCTGTCGTCCCGGCCGATCAGGGTCGACAGCGGCACGGTGACCAGGACGTGGGTGCGCGGGTCGCGCGTCCCGGCCCGGCCTACACCGGACGGGGTCGAGGTCGGAGCGTCGGCACCCGACGCCGCCTCGCTCGGCGGCGCCTCGGTGTCGCGTGGGCCGGGCAGGTAGCCCGGGGTGGCGGCGGGCGAGGCGCCGGCAGCGGCTAGGGCGGTCGCGGGGGTGCCGGTCAGGACGCAGTCGACGAGGGTGTCGGTGCGCAGCTGGTCCAGGGTGCGGGGGTCCCCGGCGGCGCGCGCGGAGCGGGCCGCACCGTGCAGGGCGGTGTCGATGCCGATCGCGTGCTCGGCGGGCAGCACGAGGTGCATCTCGGCCATCTGGTCCGGCAGCGCCCGCGGGTGGGTCACGCGCCGCGCGGCCCGGGCGGTGTCCCGGCGGTCCTGGGCGTGCTCGGGGTCGACCCGCAGCAGCGCCCGCTCCAGGTCCACCCTGACCTGGGCCACGGTCGAGTGCGGCGCCCTCGGCAGCACGTAGTCCTGCACCGGCCCGGACACCCACGCGACCTGGTCCCCCAGCCGGGCGGCGATCACCCGGGCCGCCGGCACGCTGATCCGCCCCTGCCGCAACGCGGCGCCGGTCTCGGCCAGGGCGCCGGCGAAGTCCGCGCCCTCGCGGATCAGCGCGGCGGTGTCCTGCGGCGACCGCTTGAGCCGCGCCGACAACGTCATCGCCGCGACCCGCTGCGAGGTCAGCCCCGAACCCCGGCCCCTCGGGGCGCGCGGGTCGAGCCGCGGGCCCATCCCCTGACGGCGCGCGAGCTCGACCGCCACCGCCGCCAGCCCCGCGTGCGCCCACCCCGACATCCGGGTGAACCCCGCGGCGACCTCGGCCAGGTCGAAGTCGTCCAACGACCGCGGGTCCAGCGCCCCCAGCAACCGGGCCAGCGGCACCCCCGTCGGGGTGCGGTCCAGGGCCTCGGTCAACCGCTCCGAACGCGGCAGACCCGGGTCCAGGAACTCCGCCACCACCGCGCGATCGGCGGCACCCGCCTCGGCGCCGGATGCGCCCGCCGCCGGGTCAGGGGCGCCCGCTGCCGGGTCAGGGGCGCCCGCTGCGAGGTCCCCGCGAGACGCAGACCCGCCCCCGGCGCAGGTGCACCCGCACCCGCACGCCAGCACCCCCGCACCCGGCGCAGGGCCGGGCTCGGGAGCGGGTTCGCGCAGGTCAGCGGGCATGTCACCACCCTAGGGACACCCCCTGACACACCCCAGCCCCGACGACCGCCAGCCTGGGGACCACGCACGCACCGCCGCTTGTGGAGGACTCGGCACCCGCTCGTACCGCGCCGGACGCCGCCCGACCCCGGCCCCGCGCCCGAGACGCGGTCAGTCCTCCCGCGACACCTCGCCCGACCCCTCGATGCGCTGCGTGACCTCGGGATCGCCGGCGTACGACACGGACCCGGAGCCCTCGATCGACACCGCCAGCCGCCGGGTCGCGTGCACCTCGACGTCGCCGGAGCCCTCGATCGACACGTCGACCTCGTCGGCGCGCAGCCGGTCCGCGTCGATGCCGCCCGAGCCCTCGATCCCGATGGCGAGCGACCCCGTGCGGCCGTCGAGCTCCACGTCGCCGGACCCGGCGACCCGCAGCGCGACCGACTCGGCGTCCAGCCCCGTCAGGTCGACCGAGCCGGAGCCCTCGACCGACAGCCGCAGCACCTCGCCGGTGACGTCGTCCGCGGTCACGTCGCCCGAGCCGGAGACCACCAGCTCGGCGACCTCGCCGACGACGAGCTCGTACGACACGTCGCCCCAGGAGCCCACGCCGAACGAGCCCCGGGAGTCGAGCACCAGGACGCCGTCCCGCACCTCGGACACCAGCCGGTCCTGGGTGCCCTCGCGCGCGGTGACCGTGAGGGACGGGGTGGTCCCGCGGCGGATCGTCAGGTCGCCCGAGGTCGCGAGCTGCACCGCGGTCACGTCCTCGATGTCGACGTCCCGGGTCACGACCGGGCCGCGCGGGGCACCGGCGCACGCGGCGAGGCCGAGCACCAGCGCCGCCCCCACGGCCGCCGCCGTCGTCGCCCGGGCCGCCGTCGTCCTGGTGCCTCGCATGGTCCGTCCCCTCGTGCCGCCGCGGCCGCGAGGAGGTCCCGCGCGCCGTCACGTCCGAGGCTCCCAGGTCGGGGCGCGGCGGCGGCATCCGGTACGCCCCTGAGCCGACCCTGAACGGACCCTGGGGACGCGTGGGGCTCGCGAGCGCAGGGCTCACCCCAGCCGGGTCAGCCCCTTGCGCAGCCCGCGCACCGCCTGGCCGATCCGCTGCTCGTTCTCGATCAGCGCGAACCGCACGTGCCCGTCGCCGCCCGGCCCGAACCCCACGCCCGGCGAGACCGCCACGTCGCAGTCCCGCACCAGCATCTCGGCGAACTCGATGGACCCCAGCTCCCGGTACGGCTCGGGGATCCGCGCCCAGGCGAACATCGTCCCCTTCGGCCGCAGGATGTCCCAGCCGATCCGGGACAGCCCGTCCACCAGCGCGTTCCGCCGGCTCTCGTAGACCGCGGAGAGCTCCGCCGGGTAGTCCGTCGCCTCGTTCAGGGTCACCGTCGCGGCGATCTGGATCGGCTGGAATGTCCCGTAGTCGAGGTACGACTTGAGCTTCGCCAGCGCGCCGACGACGTCCTTCCGGCCGACGAGGAACGCCACCCGCCAGCCGGCCATCGAGTACGACTTGGTCATCGAGTACAGCTCGACGGCGACCTCGGTCGCGCCGGTGCACTGCATGATCGACGGCGGGGTCCAGCCGTCGAAGCACATGTCGGCGTACGCCAGGTCGTGCACGAGCACGACGTCGCGCTCCCGCGCCCAGTCGACGAGCCGCTGCAGGTCGTGCAGCTCGACGGTGGTGGTCGTCGGGTTGTGCGGGAACGACAGCACGATGACGCGCGGCTTCGGCCACCCGAGGTCCCACGCCTCCATGACCCGGTCGACGTAGCCGGCCCCGTCGGTGCCGTCGCCGATCGGCACCTGCCGGGCGTCCGCCCCCGCGAAGTACGGGCCCCAGATGTGGATCGGGTACGACGGCGTCGGCACCAGCGCCGCGTCGCCGGGCTGGAGCAGCACCCACATGAGGTGGCTGAACCCCTCCTTCGCCCCGATCGTCGAGATGATCTCGGTGTCCGGGTCGAGGGTGACGCCGAACCGACGAAGGTAGTGGTCGGCGACCGCCTGGCGGAGCTTCGGGATGCCGCGCGACGCGGAGTACCGGTGGTTCCGGGTGTTGTGCGCCGCCTCGGCCAGCTTCTCGACGGCGACCTGCGGGCTGGGCAGGTCGGGGTTGCCGAAGCCGAGGTCGACCACGTCGCGGCCGGCGCGCCGCGCCTCGACCTTGAGCGTGTCGATGATCGTGAACACGTAGGGCGGCAGGCCCGGGATGCGACGGAACTCCATGGCCCGACGCTAGTGCGCCCGGCGGTGCGGGGGTACGCGCCGCGCGCGGCGAACCGGCATGATGCAGTGTCCGGCGGAGCGTCCGGCCGAGGAGGATCCCACCCATGACCAGCACCGCGGCGCCCGCGCCGACCCCGGTGACCGTGCGCGGCACGGTGATCGGCACCGGCCGGCCCAAGGTCGTCGTGCCCCTCACCGGCGGCACCGTCGACGAGCTGCTCGCCCAGGCCGTCGCCGTGGTCGCCGCCGGGCCCGACGTCGTCGAGTGGCGGGTGGACCACCTCGACGGCGGCCGCGCGACGCCGGAAGCGGCCGCGGCGGCCGGGAGCGCGCTGCGCGCGGTGCTCGGGGACCTGCCGCTGCTCGTCACGATCCGCACGGCGCACGAGGGCGGGCTCGCGGACGTCACCGACGAGGCCTACGCCGCGGCCTACCGGGCGGTGCTCGCGACCGGCGTGGTCGACCTGCTCGACGTCGAGGTGATGCGGGACCCGGGCACCGTGCGGGCGCTGGTCGACCTCGCGCACGCCGCCGGTGCCGTCGTCGTCGCGTCCAACCACGACTTCGACGCCACGCCCGCTCGGGAGGAGATCGTCCGCCGGCTGCTGCACATGGCCGAGCAGGGCGCCGACGTGCTCAAGATCGCCGTCATGCCGCGCGACCCCGGCGACGTGCTGACGCTGCTGGCCGCGACCTGGGAGACGGCGCAGCGCACCGACCGGCCGCTCATCACGATGTCGATGGCGGGCACGGGCGTGGCGTCGCGCGTCGCGGGCGGCGTGTTCGGCTCGGCGGCGACCTTCGGGACGGTCGGTCCGGCGTCGGCGCCGGGGCAGGTCGAGCTCGGGGCGCTGCGCGCGGCGCTCGGCGTGGTGCACGGAGGCTGACCGGCGGGAGCGTGAGAGCAGGCACGCGCCCCGCGTCAGCGTCCGGCGCGCGCCGCCAGCGCCGCGGCGTACAGGTCCCGCTTCGGGATGCCCGCGACCTGGGCGACCTCGGCCACGGCGTCCTTGAGCCGCTCCCCGCCGTCCGCCCGGGCGAGCACCTCCGCGACGAGGTCCGCCTCCGAGGCCACCTCGCGCGCGGGGGCGCCGGCCACGACGACCGCGATCTCGCCGCGCACCTCGCCCGCCGCGGCCCACGCCGCCAGCGCGCCCAGCCCGTCGCGGACGACCTCCTCGTAGGTCTTGGTCAGCTCCCGGCACACGGCCGCGGGCCGGTCCGCGCCGAACGCGGTCGCCATGTCCGCGAGCGTCGCCGCGAGCCGGTGCGGGGCCTCGAAGAACACCATCGTCCGCGGCTCGCGCTCCAGGGCGGTCAGCGCGCGGGCGCGCTCCCCCGGCTTGCGCGGCGGGAAGCCCTCGAAGCAGAACCGGTCGGTCGGCAGCCCGGACAGCGCGAGCGCGGTCAGCACGGCGCTCGGCCCGGGCGCGGCCGTCACGGTCAGCCCCGCCTCGACCGCGGCGGCCACCACGCGGAACCCCGGGTCGGACACCGCGGGCATGCCGGCGTCCGTCACCACGACGACCGTCCCGCCGCCGCGCACGACGTCGAGCAGCTCCGGCGTCGTCAGCGCCTCGTTGTGCTCGTGGTGGCTGACCACCCGCCCGCCGACCGTCACGCCCATGCGCGTCGCGAGCGCCCGCAGCCGCCGGGTGTCCTCCGCCGCGACGACGTCGGCCTCCTCGAGCAGCCGGCGCAGCCGGGGCGAGGCGTCCTCCACGTCGCCGATCGGGGTCGCCGCGAGCACGAGCCGGCCGGTGCCGGGAGCCTGGGGGGTCACGCGGGCCAGCCTGCCACCTCCGCGGCGGTCCCCGCGCCGCGGACGCGCGTCCGCGCCACGCGCCCGCCGCCCCGTCGACGACGCGACCCCGCAGGTCCCGCCCAGGCGGCGCCCCTACGATGGCGACCGTGCCGCAGCCCGACCCCGTGCCCGACGAGCCGGGTCCCCGCGACCCCTCCGACGCGCCGGACAGCAGCGGCCTCGGCCGCGACGCCCCGGAGGCGGCCGAGCGGCGGTTCCCGCCCGTCGTCCCGCCCGGCCCCGACGACACCCCCACGGCGTCGCCCACCACCGGCACCGTCACGACGCACTCCGCCCCGCCCGGCGACGCCACCCCCGGCGGCGCCGCCGCACCCGAGGGCACCGGCCGGCACGGCCACGCGGTCCCCACCCCGGCGGCGGGGACGCTCGTCATCCGCGCCGGCGAGGACCCCGACCGCGAGGACGACCCCGGCCTGTCGACACACGACCGGCTGCTCGTCTCGCTCCTGGGCGCCCGCACGCTCCTGCTCGGCGCGACCCGCCGCGCCCGGGTCACCGGGTGGCTGTGGCCGCTCGCGGTGACGCTGCTCGGCGGCGTGCTGCGGTTCTGGAACCTCGGCCGCCCGCACGAGCTGGTCTTCGACGAGACCTACTACGTCAAGCAGGCGTACTCGCTGCTGCGGCTCGGCTACGAGGGGTCCTGGGGCGACGACGCCAACGCGCTGTTCGCGCAGGGGGACGGCTCCGCGCTCGGCACGTCGCCGGAGTACGTCGTGCACCCGCCGGTCGGGAAGTGGCTGATCGCGCTGGGCATCCAGCTCGGCGGCGGGATCGGTTCGGCGACCGCCTGGCGGCTCGCGTCGGCGGTCGTCGGGACGCTCGCCGTCCTCATGGTCGCCCGGATCGCGCGCCGGCTGTTCGCGTCCACCGCGCTCGGCACGGTCGCGGGGCTGCTCATGGCCGTCGACGGCGAGGCGATCGTGCACTCCCGCACGGGGCTGCTGGACAACTTCGTGATGTTCTTCGCGCTCGCCGCGTTCGGGGCGCTGCTGCTCGACCGGGACCAGGCCCGCCGCCGGCTGGCCGCGCGGACGGCGTCGGTCCTCGACTCCGGGGCGGAGCTGGGCCTCGGCCCGCGGCTCGGCTGGCGGTGGTGGCGGTTCGCCGCGGCCGTGCTGCTGGGCCTGTGCATCGGCACCAAGTGGTCGGGCCTGTACGTCCTGGCCGTGTTCGGGCTGCTGTCGGTGGCCTGGGACGCCTCCGCGCGCCGGTCGGTCGGGGTCCGCGCGTGGGTGCCGGCGACGCTGTGGCGGGACGCGATCCCGGCGGGGTTCATCGTGGTGCTCACCGCCGCCGGCACGTACCTCGGCACCTGGGCGTCCTGGTTCGCGCACCCCGGTTCGTACCTGCGGCAGTGGGCCGTCGAGAACCCCGGCGAGGGCGTGACCTGGCTGCCGCCCGCGCTGCGCTCGCTGTGGCACTTCCACACCCAGATGTGGGATTTCCACACCCACCTCACCGCCGAGCACGCATACGCCGCGCACCCGCTGGGCTGGATCATCCAGTGGCGGCCGACGTCGTTCTACTACCCCACCGAGGTCTCCGGCCTGACGGGGTCCGCCGCGCGCGAGCTGTGCGGGGCCGACGCCTGCTCGCAGGCGATCACCTCGCTCGGCAACCCGGTGATCTGGTGGCTCGGCGCGCTGGCGCTGCTGGTCGCCCTGTACCGGCTGCTCGTCCGCCGGGACTGGCGCGCGGGCGCGGTGCTGTCCGGCATCGCCGCCGGCTGGCTGCCCTGGTTCCAGTACACCGAGCGGACGATCTTCACGTTCTACTCGATCGCGTTCACGCCCTGGGTGGTGCTGACGCTGACCTACGTGCTGGCGCTGCTGGTGCAGGGCCGGGACGAGCGCCAGCGCCGCCGGGGGCTGGTGGCCACCACGGCGGTGCTGGTCGTCGTCCTCGCGGTCAGCGCGTTCTTCTACCCGATCTGGACCGCGTGGGTCGTGCCGTACGACTTCTGGCACGTCCACATGTGGCTGCGGTCCTGGATCTGAGGACCGCCGTCAGCCGAGCTCGACGGCCCAGTCGACCTGCGGGCTCGGGTACCAGGCGTACCCCTCGGCGTCCCAGTACGGCCCGTGCGCGGCGACCCGGGTCGCGAAGTCGTCCCAGTCCCGGCGGTCGGCCGGCGTCCACGCGACCTCGGCGACCGCCGCGAGCCGGGGCAGCAGCATCGTCATGAGGTCGTCGAGGCTGCGCAGCGTCTCGGTCCACACCGTCGCCTCGACCCCGATCACGGAGCCCTCCGGCAGGCCGGGCACCAGCGCGGTCGGCTCCCAGGCGTAGGCGTCGCGCAGCTCGATGTGCCCGGCCCACTCCAGCCCGAGCGCCGTGTCCCCGTCGTACTTCATGTCGAGGTAGGCCTTCGAGCCCGGCGACATCAGCAGCCGCGCCCCCGCCTGCGCCGCGGCGACGATCGGCGCGGGGTCCATCCGGGTGTCCCAGTACTGCACGACCGTGCCCGGCTCGAGCGGCGTGGTGGCGATCTCCTGCCAGCCGACCACCTGCTTGCCCGCGGCGCGCACGGCGTCGGAGGCCATCCGCACGAGTCGCGCGTACTCGTCGCGCTCCATCGTGTGCACCTCGTCGCCGCCGATGTGCACGTACTCCCCCGGTGTCACGGCCGCGACGTCGCCGAACACGTCCCGCAGGAACGGCTCGGTCGTCGGCAGGTCGGCTGTGAGCCGGCTGAAGCCGACCTCGATGCCGGTGTACGCCTCGGCCGGCTCGCCCGACGGCGTCAGCTCGCCGTACGCGTGCAGCGCCGCGTTCACGTGGCCCGGCACATCGATCTCCGGCACCACCCGCACGCCGCGCGCGGCCGCGTACGCGACCAGCGCCTGGAACTCCTCGGTCGTGAAGTAGCCGCCGGGGTCGCCGTCGACGGCCGTGCCGCCCGAGCGCGCCGCCAGGTCCGGCCGGGACGGCAGGTCGAGCCGCCAGCCCTGGTCGTCCGACAGGTGCAGGTGCAGCACGTTGAGCTTGTACGCGGCCATCAGGTCGACGACGACCCGCAGGTCGTCCGGCCCGAAGAAGTGCCGCGCCACGTCAACGGACAGGCCGCGCCAGCCGTGCACCGGCTCGTCCTCGACGTGCACCGGCCAGGCGGCGAAGGTGCCGTCGTGCGGCCGCAGCACCTGGTGCAGCGTCGCCAGCCCGCGCATGAGGCCCTCGGCGGTGCCCGCGGCGACCCGGACCAGGTCCGACGCGACGTCCAGCCGGTACTGCTCGCCGGACAGGTGCTCCGGGTCGAGCACGAACGCGACGTCGCCCGGCTGCGTGGGCTCCGCGACGTCGCGGTAGCGCACCTCGACGGTGCTGCCGGAGATGCGGCTGAGCTGCTCGGCGGCGAGCACGCCCAGCGCGACCTCCGCCGGGCTGACGCCCGTGGTGACGGTGGTCGCGGCGGAGACGACGAACGGCGCACCCTCGGCCTCGCGCACCAGCCTCGGTGCCGGGACGAGACGCAGGGGTGTGGTCGGAGCGGGCACGACGGTCCTTCCGGGCGACGGGACTGAACACGGGCGCACGACGGCCCGGCCCCCGCGCACCAGTGTGCCCGGTTCGTCCGGTCCCGTGGGGCGACGCGCGGGACGGGTTGCGGCGGCGCGGTCGACCGGGGCGGCCGGGCGTCAGGCCCGCGCGACCACCGGGTCGGGCTCGGGGTCCGTCGCCGCGAGCCGGCGCGCCAGCACCGCGCAAGTCGCGAGCTGCAGCTGGTGGAACACGATCACGGGCAGCGCGACGCCCGCCGCCGCGACCGGGCCGAACAGCACGCTCGCCATCGGCAGGCCCGTCGCCAGGCTCTTCTTGGACCCGCACATGAGCAGCGCGATCCGGTCGCCGCGGGACAGCCGCAGCGCGCGCCCACCGCTCCACGTGATCACCAGCATCGCCGCCAGCAGCACGGCGCAGACCACGACCAGCGCGACCAGCACGCCGACCGTCAGGTCGTCCCAGACGCCCGACGACTCGGCCTCCGACACCGACCCGTACGCGACGAGCAGGATCGTGCCGCGGTCGGTGATGAGCGTGACCGGCTTGTGCGCGCGGACCCACGCGCCGATCTTCGGCTGCAGGAGCTGGCCCACGACGAACGGGAGCAGCAGCTGCAGCAGCGTCGCCCCGGCCGAGCCGCCGACCGGACCGCCCGCCCGGGACATGAGGATCCCGACCAGCAGCGGGGTCAGCACGATGCCGAGCACGTTCGACACGGTCGCGCCGGTGATCGCGCCCGCGACGTTGCCGCGCGCGATCGAGGTGAACACGACGGACGACTGGATCGTCGACGGCAGCAGCGACAGGTACAGCAGGCCGGTCTTGAGGTCGGCCGGCAGCACCGAGTCGGGCAGCACCTGCACGGCGAGCCCGAGCACCGGGAACAGCAGGTACGTCGACGCGAGCATCCCGCCCTGCAGGCGCCAGTTCTTCAGGCCGTCCCAGACCTCGCTGGTGGCCATGCGGGCGCCGTAGAGGAAGAACAGCAGGACGACGGCGGCGGTGGTGACGTGGTCCAGGCCGGTCGCGAAGCCGCCGGAGGCGGGGGCGAAGAGCCCGAGGAGGAACACCGCGACGATCATGACGACGAGCGGGTCCACCCACGTCTTGGTCGCGGACCAGGCCCGGGACCACCGGCCCGGTCGGGACGGGATCGCTTCAGGCACCGGGTCATTCTGCCACCGCGTCACGGAGCGCCCGGCCGCGGTCCGCGCTCGGGCGGCTCGCCGGGACGTCGTCAGGAGGGCGGCAGCACGTCGTACGTCAGGTGCGCGAACTGGTCGAACCGCTCGGCCGACCGCAGCCGCAGCCGGTCCGGCCCGACCCGCCGCGGCAGCACCGGCGCCCCACCGGTGAGGGCGGCGGGCGCCACGCTGACCTGCACCTCGTCGAGCGCCCCGGCGTCGAGGAACTGGCCCGCGAGGTCGCCGCCACCGATGACCCACGCGTCGCCCACGCCGGCCGCCTCGCGGATCGCCGGCAGCGCCTCCGCCACCGACCCGCGGACGAACCGCACGTCGGCGCCCTCGGGCACGGGCAGGTCGCGGCTCGTGAACACGTAGTACGGGCGCGCGCCGTAGTACGCCGGCCACTTCTCGGGGTGGGCCACGAGGTCCTCCTCGCGCAGCACCCACTTGTAGGTCGTCGAGCCGGACACCAGCACCCCGATGCCGGCCAGGAACGCCTCGTGGTCGGGCTGGGTCGCGGAGTCGACCGCGAACAGCCAGGCGAGCGAGTTGTCCTCGTCCGCGATGAACCCGCTGAGCGACGTCGCCGTGTTGTAGATCACCCGCATGGCACCGACGGTATCGGCGACCACCGACACGCCCGCCGGGAACGACGAAGGCCCGGGATCGAGGATCCCGGGCCTTGCCTTCAGGTGGGCCTTGCATCCTGCTATGCGAACCCGTTGGGGTACTTGCATCCGCTCGTCCTCGAGGCGGCCGCTCAACCCGTCACCCCGCTAGAACGGGTGATCCGTGCACGATCTGCGCAGCGTCACATCACCGGCAGCGAAGCTGAAGCGGTCGTCGCCGGCTACCGCGCAGGCAAGTCGGTGTACGAGCTCGCTGCCGAGTACTCGTGTCACCGCACCACGATTAGCGGCATCTTAAAGCGGAGCGGTGTGCCCATGCGACGCAAGCCCGCCCGCGAAGCACAGGTTCGCGAGATGGTTCGGCTCTACGAGTCCGGGCTCTCCCTCGTCAGGGTCGGCGAACGAGTGGGCTTCTCTGACAAGACCGTGCATCGCTACCTGCGGGACCGAGGCGTACGGATGCGTGAAGGCTACGGTGGGCCGGCTCGCCGTACGTGATCGATCTAGTCTTGGCGAAGCTGACGAGCTTCTTCGCTCATCCATCGCTGAAACGCCTGCTCTGCTTTCCTGCTGAGCTCGGGCGCACACTTGGCGAGTTGCCCCCACTGCGACTCGAACGCCGCGCGTTCACGGTCGCTTTGTACAGTGGAGTAGGCGCCGCCGAGGAAGTAGGTTGCGGGCGTCATCCATGACTCGTGCGGTGGTCTCGATGGAGTGATCCCGGTGTAGGCAATCACGGCACTCGGCGGATACCCGTAGAGAACCCCGGTTTCAACTAAGCTGAGTACGTCGCCACGAAATGCGAAGTACTCCGTCATAGTCGGACTTCCGGACACGATCAGATACCCGAGATTGGTTGTAGCGACGTGCAACCCGAGCGACTCGATCGCAGCTCGCTTAGCCTCAGTGTCTTCGACATCACAGATCCATTGCTGCTGCAGTGCTATTCGAGCGAGGTGCACGCGTTCGGCAACCGAGAGCACTTCAAGGCAAGCAAGGCGCCCAAACCATCCTGAATCGACGTCGATCCAGCGTGCAGCTGAGTTGAACGAGGCAGCGTCGGTTGGAGCCATACAAGAACTACTATGCCTCAGTGTAGCTGTGAATTCAATACCTTAATCACCGACTACCCCACCATGCCACAATTGTTTGCTCGGTCATAGCAATGCCTGCCACTCTTGCACTCGGGGCAAACACACCGACAAGTGCCGTAGCCTTGAGGGGCTACCGCGGTCAGGGTCGATTCAATCGCGGACATGGCACATATCCTCCCGCTCGATGTGCGCAACCTACCACTTCGCACAGCCTGCCGTGAAGATCCCGGTGGCACAGTCGAGGCAGCCACCTCGGCGCATCGAGTCGTGATGCCTCCGAGATTCAGTGTCCTCAACAGTCGGACCATACTTGCTGCCGGATCGTCCGCATCGGCGACAGGGGAACCGACGCACATCAGCGGTGGGTCGCGAGGGTCAGCGCGCGCTCGCTGCGGGCGTAAGTAAGTGCGCGCGGCGTCGTAGCCTCCGCTCGGAGCACGATCAACGAGGGCCGGGCACGTCGCGAGATGCGGCTCGGCGTGTCTCTTCTCAAACCATCCCGCGCAACGCCAGACAGCCCTAGCACGACCGCGTGGACCGAGTGCCCTAGGTTAGCCCCGTGACCTCGCTCGTACGCACCCCCCGGTACACGCCACTCACCCTTGACGAGCTTGGAACCCAGCCGCGCACGTCCGGGTCACTCCACTCGCGGCGCGCAAGGTTCCACCAGTCTTGGTACCGCGCAGCCCGCCTTGGACTGCCGAATTGGGGACAGACTTCCAGCGGTCGGCCGCTCGGGAGCATCCTCGACGAAAAAGCTGCCGCTGCCGGCATGAACTTCTCAAGCGAGCCCGCACGCCGACTATTTGAAACGCGTCGGGCCCAGGGGTGGGGAATCGACCCGCGCACGTCCAGCCACATGACGTCGAGTCAAACTCTTCTTCTGAACCTCTTTGGCCCTCTATCCCAAGACCATGACTGGCTACTGGCAACCCTAGGCGGCGTTCTCGGCAGAGCGGACCTTTACTCAGTGATCCAATGCGACATCGAGTTTGCACCGCCAGACCGAGGCCGATACATGAACGACATGACGCGAGTAGACGCCTTCTTTCAGCTGGAGTCCAGTCGTGGCGTGGAAGCAGTCGTTCTGGAACTGAAGTACACGGACCGATTTAGCACTCGGCGCGTCAATATCTCACAGAACCCCAAGTACCTGAGCCTTGCGCACTCTTCTCAACTTTGGCGCGATCCCGAAGAGGTCTTTTCAGATCCGTCGACGAATCAACTCACGCGGAGCCACGCGCTCGGAGCTTGCGTCAGCCAAGTGAAACTAGGCGCACCAATCACCACCACACTGCTCCTGGTAAGTCATCCACTCGATCCGACGTCCGACGCCATCTTCGAGCAATACTCCCATCAACTAGCCGACCCGTCGCTCGCGATCCATGCCACGCTTGAACAATTCCTCGGGTCCATGCTCACCAATGCGGACGATGACGCTTCGCGCTCCGCCACTCGCGAAATCGAACTCCGCTACCTCGATCACACGGAAAGCGAGACTCTCTGGGAGAGCTTCCGAGGCCGCAAGACGCAGACCCGCCGACACGCGGCCGTATAGACCCCTGCCGTCAAGCAGAAAGAACCTCTCGAAGCCAGTCCCTGACCGCTATGAAGTTGCTCGGGAGAAAAGGCAGCGCGCCGATCCCGACTTCAGCAATTGAATCTGCAAGGCCGTGACCATTGACCACCTCCTCCTTAGAAAGCGGAAATAGAGCTACCCCGGTTTCAACCACCGGTCGGCGCTCCCCATCCTCTTTCGGCCGAATCGCGTCGCGGTAGCGATGTAGAGCGTTTACAGCATCGACGGGCGCTCCCGGGCCCCCGAACTGCTCGATGTAGCGCGGCGACGCGTCCAGGCGATATTTCGCATCAAATACGTGGAAGCCCCTGCGGACTCCTGGTCCTTCGACCTCCAGCACTATGTCCGGACGTTGCACACCAGTGGGCATACGATATTCCGGATTGTAGGTTAACGTCGCGACGCGCGCGTCCCATCGGATCCTTACAGCGCTCCGGGAACCCTTGACTAGACCGACCCGCAAACCGTCCTCCCTTATCGACAAGACCTCCGTCAGATCTACACTCGCGCCCGTAATCTCGGCTGCTAATTGCACCAACTTAACGAAGCACCACATCTCATAGAGTTCGTTGAGATCCGACAGCGAGTACGCGCTCGAGTCTTCAGTGAAATTCAAGGCGGCATCGAGAGAGCTCAGAATGCGGTAACCTTCACCGTAACCGATCGCAGAGAGCAGCTGAATTGAACTCAGCGAGGCCGCAACATCCGCGGTGGCGGCGCGGATCACGGGCAACTCAGTGAGTCTCTCCACGCTGGTCAATAAAGAACGCACCTCATCGGCCTCAGCGATGAGCCTGGGCGGGACGTGTATGGATCGAGCTCTTACAGTGGCGATCCGATCTTCGAGCACGTTTATCAACGCACGAAGTCGGAGACATACGCTAAGAAGCCGCGACCGCAGCCAACGATGCTCAAATGTGTCCAACGTGCGCCGAGGGCGTGCCACGTGCAGACGAGAGCGGACCGGTCCCACCCCGGGGATGTCCACGTACTCGCCGCTTCCCTCTCCGCGCCCTATCGCCCGAATCGCGCTTGGGGTGACTCGACGCACACTATGCAGAGCCGTCCACTGCTGCACCGTCTCCAGACCATAGTGCGGGAGTTGATTCACCTGATGGAGCGCGCGGGAGAGCGCTTCAATGTCGCTACGCAGGATCGCAGCCCAGTCCAGAGTGCTTCCCGCGCCAGAGTTATCGAGAGACCCAACCCGGTAGGTGCCCCGAAAGTACTCCAACACGAGCGTGCGATTGACGTTGGCCACTTCGTCGACTAGGGCCTCATAATCCTCGACGTAGTCGAGCTTTGCAGGGAACACCTCGATAGTAATCAATAGTTCCTGGTCGTCGACGCGAAAGCGCCAGTCGGAAAGCCCGACCTGCCGACGATAAACGACCGTGGCCGCTGAGATGCCGGTATCAGGGACATCGCGGCGGCGTGAAATCAAGTTCGGATCACGTTGAAGAATCTCGGGACGCGCCCCGTGGCGCTTACTGCGCACCACGAACCAGTACTCAACTTCCTCGAAGAATCGAGCGTATTTTCCTGCGGCGCCTTCACCTTCATCTTGGGACGCGATGCTGTACACGCCGTCGGACGACTCAATCGCGAGGATCGGAGGCCTCAAGGCAAGGTTCAACCTGCCTACGGCCTCGGGAACGGACGCGGTGGCTTGTATCTCTAGAGTGAGGTAATCCGTTTCGACCCGAAGCAACGTTGCCATATCAGAGCCAGTAGTTGGTAAAGCCGGTCTTCGTGAGGCGATCCCGCATGAGTTCGATGCGCTCGGCCGAAACCGGAAATCCCCTAGATCCCGCGCCGACTGGCGAAGCCCAGGCACTCAACATCTCCAACAGCCGTCCCACGGCGGAGCCGGATCCCTGAATACGCGGTAGGACCTTCATTGAGATTGCTAGGTCGAGCGCGTCGATCTGGCCGCCGTCCGCGGTTTGGAAACTGGCCTCGGACTCCTGCGCCGCCAAGCAAAATAACGCGATCTCATCGCGAACCCGGTATCCAAAGTGCAACTGACTCTCGGCGAGCATCTCGTTGATCTCGACTAGTGTCGAAATCACTTGCCCGACTAGGGCCTCGTGTCGCGCTGGGTGCTCGGCAAGTGTTGAAGCGTCTCGAGCCCACTGGCCGGCGTTCCAGGTCATCGCTGGTGTCGGAGCAATCTCAACCGCGTCGCCGATTCTACTCAAGTCGACATCAGAGAACTCGATCACGAACGCCCGGTCTAGGATCTTCCGCGAAAAACCGAAGGTGGTTTCGTCCATATTCACAGATCCGACAAGGGTCAGGTTCGGAGGAAGGACCACGGCGTCCCACCCCAGTCCCCCGCGGACTTCACCAGAAGCGTCCGGCCGGAGCGGATTTCCAGTACCGCCCGGAAGCAGGGCGCCCGTCTCTTCTATTCGACTCAGCACCTCGGCGAGATAATACTCTGGACGCGCGATATTCATCTCGTCGAGCAAGAAAAAGAACTGCTCCGTCGGTCGCAGTTGAGCGTCCGCCGCGACACGCAGTAAGCTCCCCGGACGGAACGTCCCGTCGAGACCTTGATAGCCCAGGAGATCACTGCTGTCGCTCCAGTCGGGCCGGACAGGCACGGCATGAATCACTCCCCCGGTCGCCTGGGCCACGAGCCGCGGAAGTGCACTCTTGCCAGTGCCCGATACGCCAGCGAGGATCACGAAAGGCTTGGTGCGCACAGCCGTCACATATGCGGCTACCTGCCACGGGTCAAAGCTGAAACCGCGCGACGCGATGAAGCGCTGCACCTCGGAAATATCGCCACTCACGCCGCCCGCGCTACTTGCACCGTTCGGCTCCAGATCCCGAGGTGTATGACCGGCAGCGCGCGGCGGGGCCGGCAAATAGTCTCTCGGGTCGGCCGGCGTGGGGACAGTTGGAATCGGCATCTATTTACTCGCCCTCGCTCAAGGCCGGCTGTTCGCCGACCGTGATGAAGAGCGCCCGGATTTCATCGCCGCTGAGTCCGGTTTCGCGGATCAGCACATCAACGAGTTTTTGTGGTTCGTCCGCCGAGCTGATCCCTAACGTCTCAAGGTCTCGACTTCGGAGCCACCAGATCGCCAAGTCGATGAGAAACGGGCGATGATCGATACCGGGTTCGTCGAGTTCGGCGCGCAAGAAGTGGCGTGCCAGATCTTCGGATGAGATTGTTGCCAAGGAGTACCTCTTTGGGCTACTGCTGCCCTTGACGTGGACCACGGGTGTAGGGTCCAGTGCGCTTTGCCAGCCGCCCCAGGTGTTGTCCGGCCCGTTGGATTCGTACTTCTTCGTACGGTATCCGCCAGTCTTTGTGCTGGTCGGCTCGAACGGATTGAAGTAAGCAGTGGCGTCCTCGTCACGTCCCGAACGAGTCCACTCCATGAGCGCTTGCTGGTACTTATCGGAGCGCGTCCCGCTGGTCACCTCAGCTCCTGAGCCCCCCGACAGTTGTAGGGCCCGCTTGAACACCAGGTAATCCACGAGTCGCGGCTGTGCGCGAGACTTCGCCAGGCGTACCTGCGCCTGCTTGATCAACTCAGCGGGCAGGTACAGGGCCACTACTCCTCCAGGTCGTCGCGCTCCTTGATCGCCTTGAGCCTATCAGCCGCGATGTCGCAGTACTCGGCACTGATGTCGATCCCGATGGAGCGATAGCCGTGCCGGCGGGCGAAGGCCATGGTCGTTCCAGAACCGTTGAAGGGGTCCAGCACTACACCGCCGGGCGGCGTCGTTGCGGACACCGGGATTCGAACGAGGTCTTCCGAGAAGGCCGCCCGATGCCCAGAACGGCCTCGCGCAGGGTTTGTGAACCAGGTGTCCAGCGGAGGCAAGAGACGCCCCGACGGCATCTTGCGGCCAACCGAGTGTCGGTCGTAGTAATACCAACGGTTCTTTGTCAGGTGGAATACGTACTCATGCGAAACCGACGACCGGTCACGCACTTGGTCCGGGATGGGATTCGGCTTAACCCAGACGTTGTCGTTACGCACGAGCCATCCGTCATCCTGGAGCGCGATTGCGAGACGATGCGGAATCAGCAGCAACTGCTTGGGTCTTGCCCACAGCCCATCTCCGGGCCTGTCCTGCGGTCGAATCCCGAAGCGGCGGGCGCCCTGTTTCACCTCACCGCTCTTGTGCGCGCCCTTACCGCTCCAGTACGTGTCCCCGATGTTAATCCAGAGGGAACCCGTGTCTTTGAGGACTTCCCGGCAGAGGGCGAACACCTCCACCAATCGGTCCACGAACTGCTGCGGATGCTCTTCAAGGCCCAGTTGGCCGTTCTCGCCGTAGTCCCGCTGCCCGTAATAGGGAGGGGATGTGACGATAGAGTCAACGCGAATTCCGGACTCAACTAGTCGCTTGAGTTCCGTTACGACATCGCCTTTGAGGATCATAGAGCGCTCATCGGCGTAGTGCGCGCTTTCGAAAAGCCCACCCTCGGTAAAATACGTCTGCGGCGTCGGCTCGGGGTTTAGGGCGCGATTTGCGGCCGTCGGCTTCAACTTTCCCCCAACGACTGACGCGCTGCCCGGGGGAAGTGGTACGACCCTCGCGAGGGATGACATCCGAAAGGATCTCCGTTCAGGACCGGCTCGACACCGCGTTCGGCGCTCGCCCCAGACACTACCTCCACACCGGAGCCGAGGACGGCGGCGCGCCCAGGGGTGACCAGCCTTGAGGCACAGTCGCCGCTGACCGCCGCCCTCGCCGGGGCGTGCTCGGGTAGCTGCCGAGGCACCTCTGGTGTTCGGGGTCTCCCGCCCGCTCGCCGGCGCCTGCAGGAGGCCGAATGCTCCGGTGTTGCGGAGAGTACCATCGGCTGTCAGTGGGTAATGTACGCGAACAGTGGATCGAGTGGGGCGAACGCGTCCACCCCCGTCTTCAGATTCGTCGCCGCGGCATGGTCCCAGAAGACGGCCGTCGTCTTGATCCCGCGGTCTGCAAGTCGGCGCACCACGGGGAGGAAATCTTGATCCCCCGAGACTAGGACAAGTCTGTCGCCTCGCTCGCTCCTCATATGCTGGTATGAGTCATCTAGAATCTGCGCCCCCATTTCCATATCGACCCCCTTTTCCTTATTGAAGGCATTTCGATCGAAGACCGTCACCTCGAATCCCCGTTCGCGCGCAACTCTCCAGATCGAGTCGTCCTCTGGAGGTCGTGATCCAAACAAGCTTGACCGTCCGATCTGCGAGTCCTCGGGACAGACAGCGCTGTACAGCCGCCCGAAGTCCAGGCGCCAGGTCTGATCGGTGATGCGATCGCGCATCGCTTCACCAGTCGATGGCGCTAGACCCTTCTTCACCGCACTGACGCGCATCCCTTCGATCCAGACATTCGAGTAGTCGACGTAAACGAACAAGACCACGGTCACCCCTCGGGTCGGCCTTCGAGCGCGAGAATCACGACCGGTCCACCGTAGGCGGGACGGGCTAGTTTGCGTGGGCTGTTGAGCGGGCAGTCCCCGCAAGTCACCCGGTTGAGCGGTTGACGCGCGCGGGCTGGCGGTGTGTCAGCCTGGTCGGTGAGCCCCGCAGATCGCCTGGGCCCGCGTCATCGCTACGCTCGAACGCGACGGCGCGTTCACCGACAGAGCCGTCTCCGTGGAGTTGATGCGCTTCGGCCGCCGCTTGTACAGCATCGGGAGGTGTTCCTCTGCGGTTCGCGGCCAGCCCCAACACCCTCCATCGGGACTCGGTGCGAGACAGACAGGCCCCCGTCGTCATCCCCGGTGAGGTCCGTAGGCGCTCCACCCGTTCATGTGCGGGGCTATCTCCTCGTGGCTGCACGCCGTGACCTTCACGACGTGCAGCGCTCCGTGGATCGGGTCGGTGCGCTCGGCGTGCTCGCGGATCCAGACCGCCCACTCCCGTGCAACCTGCGCGCTGTCCGGGCCGAGCGACGCTGCTTGGGCGTCGACTTCCCCGGCGTACTCACGCATCGCCGCAGCCGCCTCTCGCCGCGCGAGCTCGTCTCGGAGCCGGGCCGCGTTGCGCTCGTAAGACAACTTCGTGAACGCCTCGCGCTTCACCTCTTCCCAGCGGACCTGGCGGATCTCCGCCCGCCGTTCGCCCTCCTGCCGAGCCCAGACGGCTTCCGCCTCGGCGATCTCCAGTTGGCGGATGAAGGTCGGCAGTTGTTCTTCAAGCGTCGCGCCGCTGGTGTCCCGGAGCGTCAGGACGGCTTGCTGCTCCCACGCCTTCTCGACGGTGACCTCGAGCCGCCCGGTGGCGAGGAACTGCTTGTTCGCGCTCGTCCGGGACGTTCGGGGGTAGTAGTCGGGGGTCGTGGTGAATGCCGACACCTGCCGGCCTCGTTGGTCGAGCTCACGCATCGTCACGATCAGCTCGCGCGACGGCACCCGGAGCGACAGGTCCGGGCGCACCTCATCACGACCCGTGGACATGTTCGGGACCTTCGCCGACACCTTCCACCCCATCGAGACCGCCGCGTCGGCGAGCCCCTGCAGGAACCGGGCCGCACGAGGGATCTGGGTCTTGGAGACCAGCGCTCGCTTCTCCTGGAATGCGACGATCGCAGGGTGGGGGCCACGAAGCTGGCGCGGCACGGTGAACGCGCGCACCGGCGTCCGTGCGGCGAAGTCCGGCTCAAGGTACGCCGTCACGCCCAGGCTCGGGTCCATCCGCGTCGGCTCGTGGGTCAGTCGCTCCCCCGCAGGCACCAAGTGCTCGCGAAGGAGAACGCCCTCGATGCGCGTCATCTCGCGTTCGTCAACATCGCTGCCCAGCTCGAGCCGTCCGCCTGCAGCCACTACACGTTCGAGGACCTCCACGGCCCGCTCCCGCAGCTGCTGTGCCGCGCGCTCCTGCTCAGCGCGCGCCCGCTCCTCACGCCGGAGTCGTTCGCGCTCTGCCTCGACTCGTTTGGCCTCATCCTGCAGACGCCGCACCCCCTCCGGGGTGACCGCCGCGGTCCAGGTCGCACCGCGCCCCTCGATCCTGATCAGGCTGCGGTTGTGCAGCGCTCGTGCCGAGACGCGGTGCGAGGTCCCGTCGTACACGCCGTCCAGGCAGCCGTCCGCGACCCAGCGAAGTAGATCGAACTGGGCCACGCTCAGGTAGCTCGGGCTACGACCCATCAGTGCTGACTGGGCGGACATCGGCAGCCATGGACCCATTGGACCACTCCTCGGATGCGCCGGGGGGCGATTCAGGTCGCTGGTGAGCTGTGTTTCACGCGGGTCGAGGCGGCCTGCGAACCTGATGCTCCGAAGTGACCACGCGTCGTTCGGTTCTCGTGTAGACACGACCGCATGGGAGAGGACACCGCCTCGGTGATGGCCGGTCTGTTCGATGGCTTCGAGGGCCACCGGGCGCCCGGCGACGCTGAACTCACCGACGCGCTCGACACCGCGCTGGTCTCGCTGGACGCCAACGTGCTCTTGGGCTTCTACCGGTATCCGGAGGAGTTCGGCACTGCGCTCATCGACGAACTGAGTCACTACGGCGATCGCGTCTTCGTGTCTCACCAAGCGCTCGCCGAGTTCTGGCGTAACCGCACGTCCGCCCTGGCTGACCGAGCTCGTGCGAAGAGCGAGGCCGAGAAGCAGCTCTCCTCGAATGAGAGGTCCACGAGCAACGCGATCGAGCAGTGGGGCAAGAAGGTCGCCCTTGAGGATGCTGATCTCGACCAAGCGCGAGCCATCGTCGCCCGGCAGTTCGAGCTCTTGACCAAGCTCGTCGAGGACGCCCACGCAGACGACCGCGAGATCTATCCCTCTACCGACCAGGACCCCATCGTGAAGTCGCTCGAGCGTCTGCTGTCCGGGCGTGTGGGTGCGCCGCTGAGCGACGACGAGTGGCGAGACGCGGTCGACGAGGGCAAGCGCCGCCACCGCGAGCAGATCCCACCTGGTTACAAGGAGAAGCCCGACGAGAAGGAGCGTCTCGCCGAAGGCGTCTCGGGCGACTACCTCGTCTGGCTCCAATCGATCCAGGCTGCATCCGTCCGAGGGCTGGACCTGCTGATCCTGACGTCAGACGTCAAGGAAGACTGGTATGCCCGCTTCCGTGACGACATCATCGGGCCGCGCCAAGAACTCGCGAAGGAGTACTGGGACCTGTCCGGAAAGCGCCTCTTCTTGATGCGGCCCTCCGACCTCATTCAGAGAGCTGCAGCTAGAGGAGGGCACATTGGCGCTGACGCGCTCGATGAGGCAGCGCGCCAGCTTGAGGGCGAGACTGACACACGCGATCGCGAGCCCGACCCGGTTCGCGCCGCGCCGTGGACACAGACCAACGTCACGAAGCTACTGGCGCTGCTCGACCAGCAGGCACACGTTCAAGCCGACGTCATCCGTGCCGCGGCACGCAACGGGGGCCGAGTCGAACGCGATGAGGTCTATCAGATCGGTGGGTACTCGCCTGATCGGATGCTCCGCGGCTTCACGCGCCCCGTTCGCCGGCTGTCGCGTGTCCTTCAAGAGGCCGGCGAGCTCGACGTCCGAGCACCTGAGATGCTAACGCCGCGATACGACTACAGCGTTGAGGCCAACGCGTTTCAGATCCCCGACCAAGTGGTAGCGATCCTGCGCGGAGAGGCGTAGGCGGTCACTCTTGGGCCATCCGCGCTGAACCGTCCTTGAGAGCGCACCCTGCAAAGCGCCTTCGAAGTGACTTAGGCTCCCGCCCTGCCCCGTGCCAGAATCGATCCGTGCCCAGACCGTTGAAGTACGCGCCGCTTGCGCGCCATCTCTCCGACCTCGCTGCGCGAGGTAGAGCCGCCCACGAAATGTCCTTCGAACAGGTCGGCGAGCTTGTCGGCGGGCTCCCGCCGAGCGCAGGCGCCCTCCGAGTCTGGTGGAGCAACGACTCCAAGTCCCAGGCTCGCGCCTGGAGGGCGGCCGGTTGGCATGTCGAATCGGTCTCGCTCGAGCGAGAGCGCGTGCGGTTCGCACTCGGGACTGTCGGCGGCTCGCGCGATGCACGCCCGCCTCAGCGGTCCAGAGACCTCTGACATAGACTGGCTTCGCAATGCGAGGTCCACAACGTTCGGACTGGGCGCGTCGATCGTCCTTCGCGGCGTAGGGGAAGCGGCTCGCTCGTCACTCGACGCCGCAGGAGTGCTGCCGCTGGTGACAGAGCTCAGGTAGGCGTCGGCGAGAGGTCGTGGTGTGTCACACTCGGCCGTGCTCACTTCTCACAACGCGCGGGTACTGCTCGTAGAGGACGATCCCGGCGACCGCCTCCTCATCGAAGAGGTGTTCGACGAGAACGGCACCTCCGGCAACCTCACCGCTGTCGAAGACGGGGAACTTGCGCTGGACTACCTGCACCGGCGAGGGCAGTTCGCGCAGGCCTTGCGGCCCGACCTGATACTCCTCGACCTCAATTTGCCGAAGGTCAACGGCCGCGAGGTCCTGGCCGACATCAAGAGCGACCCCGACCTGACCCCGATTCCCGTCATTGTCCTGACGACCTCCGACGCGGAGGAGGACGTGATCCGCGCCTACGCGGCGCAGGCGAGCGCCTACGTGACCAAGCCCCTGAACTGGGACGACCTGAGCGTCGCCGTCAAGCGGATCGGGGTCTTCTACCTCGATATCGCGACGCTGCCGACCCGCGAGCGCACCTGAAGCTCTGCTTCGCGGCGGGGCGGCTAAGCGGGGACCGAGGCGCCAGGGAGGACGCCCACGTTGCGGATCTTCTCGGCGACCACTTGGGCCAGCGCATCGACGGCGAGCAGCGCGTCACGATCCCAGGGGTCCAACGCCTCCGCGTAAAGGTTGAGCGCGACCGTCGTGTCGTTGTCGATGACCGCGGGGAGCGCCGCGGCCGACCGGAAGCCGGCGTCCAGTGCGACGGTGCGCCATGCCGGCCAGCGCTCATCGGCTGCGATGTCGAGCACCAGCTCTCCGCGGAGCTGCTGGATCGCGGTGACACACGGACCCTCACCGACAAGGACTTCGGTCTGGTCGCACCGCGGCGCGCAAACTGCTGCTGGCGACGTACCTGAGCAGATGGTGCTGACGAAGGATGAGGCTGCACTCCGTCGGGGTGTCCAGCAGGTCGGCCGCCTGGACCGCGAAGGCGTCGAGAAACGTGAACGCGTCGTCTCGGTCGAGAATTTCAGTCACGGCGCCCCCTAGTCGAAGCACAAAGTCTCGCACGCGAAACCGAGGCGGCCGGTGGACCTTGTGCCCTCGCCTCAAGGCTTCGATTTGGCCTAGATGATGCGAGCGCGGTGCCGGGTCTGTCCTGCCGCGTCGTGATCACTTGTCCAAGAGCCGTGAACTCGTCTACCCAGGGAGCGAAGGCTAGGACGTGCGAGCTCGCTCAGCGTGTTTGGGAAGGGTGGTTCGAGTACGTGCTCGCGGGCGACAACGGCTCCGGAGATGTTCACCAGACTCAGACGCCAGGAGGTGTGCCCCTCGGGAGCAGGCTGGGGCGCGTGGAGCACGACGATGCAGATGGTTCGAGCCACGGACGGGCTCAAGTCAGCGATGCGCGGCGGGCCGGTGGCCAAGACGAGGCTCCTTTCCAGACGAGGCGCCTTCGATTGTTGTCCTGTCAGGAGACACCCGTGAGGTCCTCGCGGGTGAAATCACCCGGCCCCGCCGACTGTCGCCGACCCGTTCACGCCTCCCGGGCGTGCTCCTCGGTGATCTTCGTCCTCACCACCGCGATCAGGATCGAGCTCGAGGACTCTCTGACGACGGCGCAGTACCGCTCCCGGCTCATCGCAGTCAGTTACCGGCCGCCGCGAAGCCGCTCGATGAGCGCGCGGGATGCGGCCTCGCTCCGCGCACCTGCGACATGTGCGTCGAGGATCTACCGGTGTTCGTCCGCACGCGAGCTCCACGACCGAGCGGGCCCTCTCGCGTGAGGCACATCCGAGCCTCGCCTGACCCGATACCCCCGCCTCAGACCCGCAAGCCGCCTCGGATCTGCCACTCGCGTGCGCGTCGACCCGCCGGCCGCTTCGAGGTGAGGTGCCATGCACCGCAGCGTTGGCACGGATGCACAGCGACCGGACCACGGCGCCCGAGCGCCTTCATCCGCGGTCGGATAAACGCCAGTGCACGGGCAGCGGCGCGGGGCGTGGGGTACGGGATCTTGTTGCAGGGCACAGAGCCGCTCGCGAACGTGCGGGGCGCGCGCCGGCTTGCTACCGGTCCGCACCTGGGCCTGCCTCATATGCGCGGCGCCTCGGATGGGCTCGTGGCCTCGAATGTCGCGAGCATAGTGGCGGCCGTGTCTCGCTGTCACGATGCTTCTGCATCACCTTGCGGTTGGAGCCCCCTCGCCGTTGTCGAGGAACGGGATCCGGTACAGGCGCGCGAGCGCTATGTCGAGCTCGCGGGACCACGCGTGAACGGCCTCGACCTAGGCGGAGCGGCGGGCCGCGAGGGATCGGTCACCCACGAGGTCGACCAACCGCAGGCCGAGGATTCGGCTGAGAGCCCAGTGCACCCGCCTGAGCAGGATCTCCGAGGTGCCACGCTGGGGCTCATCGCGCAGTCGGCGGATGCCGATGGGGTACGAGAAGTAACGTCGGATCGAGAGGTACGTGATGCGCCCGAGCCGTCTCCTGACCGTCTGCGCTGTGACCCTTGGGGTCGCCGCGTGCGGGGCCGAACAGGACGCCAGACAGATGCCAGACGTGACCGGACAGCAGCTCGACGCAGCGCTATCCGCGATCGAGAGTGCCGGATTCACCGACGATGTCGACGTCGAGGGTGGCGGCGTGTTCGGCGTCGTGGACACGTCGAACTGGCAGGTGTGCGAGCAATTCCCCGCAGCCCGAGAGCCCTTTACCGGCTCGCCGCGCCTGACCGTCGACCGCAGCTGCGACGACGGGACCGACGCGTCGCCCACACCCGACGACGAGACCTCCGAGCCCGCGGTGGAGGCGGCAACGTCGGCACCATCCGTGGTCACCGCAGCAGCGGACCCAGCCTTCGCCGCCATCCTGGTCGAGGGCGACTACTGCAGCGACGCGATCGCTCAGTTCGCCGACGAGCGCGCGGGCCAGACGATCGAGTTCGATGGCAGCCTCGTCGCGATCAACAACCACGACGGCTACACCACCCGGTACGACATTCTCATCGCTGCCGGCGACTACAACGAGACCTCCCAGCCGGGGCCCGCCTTCCAGTTCTCCGACGTGAACACCACCTCCGACATGCACTGGGCCAACGACAACATCACGAGCACCGTCGGCGTAGGCGACAACCTGCACCTCGTCGCCACGATCGACACGTTCGAAGCGGACAGCTGCCTGTTGAGGATCAGGCCGGTGGCAACCTCATTCCGGTAGCGTCGTACCGCGTCAGGTGCTCGCAACGCGTCGGGCAACTCCCGCTGGGCTGGATGCGGCACCTCAGCACATCCCCTGGCCGCGCTCGGATGCCCGCTCGGAGTAGAAGTCAGCCGTTCGCAGCTCGGTACTGCTCGATGACCGTGCCCGGGATGCGTCCACGCTCCGGCACATCGATCTTGTTGTCCACAGCCCACGCCCGCACAACCTTCGGGTTGTAGTCACGCCCGACACCGCGCCGCGGTGCGGTGCGCGACGACGCCGAGACGCGTCGGCCTGCCGTCTGGAAGGAGGAAATCGCCTCGCGCAGCGCCTTCGCGTTCTTCTCGTTGAGGTCGATCTCGTAGTTCACGCCGTCCAACGCGAAGCTGACCGTCTCCGCCGCCTCACCACCGTCGACGTCGTCGGTGAGCTGGACAATAACCTTCTGAGTCACGGGATCTCCTCCGAATCTGTGCGCGGATCGGCGCAGAATCACAGCATAGACGGAACTGGACCCACCGCCCGTCCTCAGAGCATGCAACCGGGCGATCGGCGCTAATCAGAAATCGTCGGGGCGAGGCCGTGCTCGCTGACGCCAGAAGCACCCGCGGCGGATTGCGAGGGCTGGCCCAAGGGGCGACATAACTCGCGCCGGGCACGTCTCTGGCCCGGAACATGAGCGACCAGGTAAGAGTACTAGGCAGGTGCGGCGGGCCGCGCCATGATTGGTGGGCTGGGGGTGCGTCCCCTGCGCCGCGCCCCCAGCTGCCACACATGCGCCGTGCGCGAAGCACGGCGAAGTCGAGCCGTCGCGGGATGTCCACCCCGGCCTCAACGCTACTGACTCGGGGGTCTTCACCTATTCGAGTGGTCCCAGGTTTTCCTGATGCGTCAGGCCCAAGATGTGGGCATGGAGTGGCGCACCCGCGGTGAGACCTCGATCGGACACGCTTCCGGCGTGCGGTACGTCGTCTCTCAGGACGTCCTGGGCTGGTACTTCTCTTGGGAGTTCGATCCGTCGAGCCTGGGCGCGCCGGGGACCGTCACGTGCCGCTTCGACACCCTCGAGCTCGCGCGGGACGCCGCTGGGGAGCACTGGCTTACCCACTAACGCGTCACTAGTCGCCCAGCACCAGTTGCTCAGGCAACGGAGCACCAGCTGTTCAGCTACGGAGCGTGTCACGGCACGATCGCGAGGCCCGTGGCGGTGTGCGGTCGATGCGCCCTGCGACGGGTGTCCAGACCACGAGACCGCGGCCGGTTCTCGAGAGGGCAGTGCCACGCCCTCTTGTCGAGACAGGTTCCGATCGAGTTGGCTAGTCGAGACGGGCGCCGAGCTATCACAAGAGGAGTGGCCGTGGGACCGTCAGACCCCTCCCGACGCTCACCGGAGATCGACCAACTGGGCGACACAGTGTTCGGTGGTGCACGAGTCGCCATGCTCCACTGCGACCGGGTCGACGACGCCCACGCCGTGTGGGCGCTGACCCTCTTGGAGTTCGACGGCTCGCCGGTGGCGCGACGGGAATTCCATATGGCTGCCGATGGCCGGGCTCCCATCACGGACGCGGAGGCCTACCTACTCAGCATGGGCGCAGTCGTCGCAGGTGGGTGGATGTCGAGTCCGGATCTCGCTTGGCCACGGCGCTATGCAAGAGTCACCGTTCCTGGGCGACTGGAGTAGCGCGTTCTTCATCGCGACGTCATTCCGCTGGACCGAGGATTTCGACACCTTCGACGCAACAACGCCGGCCGTCGTCCTGACCGCCTGGGTCGTGTAGTCGCGCGTACTAGAGACAGCCCTTAGTTATGGATTGCAGCCGCCGACGTCCGCGGTGGCAACTGACAGGTGAAGATCTCCGCCGTTCGCGAGCGCACAACCCGTCCCGCCCTCACGACCCATCGCGATGACCGCCGGCGTCTGCAAGGCTGCGACGACCGCGTCAGCATCCGCCTCAGGGACAACGATGGAGACCGTGATGTTGCTGTTCATGTCGAGTCTGACCACGCCCGTTTCTCCGATCGCCAGCTCGTCGGAGTCGCCCGCGCCACCTTGCGGCACGGTCGACAGGGTGCACCACTGGTCTGCGCCGTGTGCGGGGTCGTTCGACCCGAGGCCCTGCCGCACCAAATAAAACCCGACCGCGCAGACCGGGCTGTCCACGGGCCACAGCGGCTCGACCGCGAACCTGGGATACGGCGCGTTGCGTTCGGGCGTTGCGTTGGTCGCGTCAGCCCTCACGTGCCACTTCCAGGAGATCAGCGCCTCACCAGGCTTCGCGTTGGCAACGTCCTTGCTCGCCTCGACCTTTGCTTGCGTGATCGCAACCTCGTACTGGTATCCGTCTCCGTCTGCCCAGGAGTCAGTCAGGATGACCGGCTGTGCCGGCTGAGTGGAAGTGACCACCTCAGGCTCTGCAGAGACGGTCTCAGACGGCGACTCCGCAGAAGACGTCCAGTCGTCGACGGGTTCCTGTGGCGGCGCCGAACTGCACGCCGCAAGTAGCGCGACGCTGAGAACACCAACTGTCACCCTGCGGATCGCTCGCAGCATCTCTGCTCCTTCTGTTAGCGCGTGTCTTCCATATGCGTGGCCGTGCGGCTGCCGGGGTTCTAGACGCATACCGGGGCGCCCAGATCGAGGCTTTCTCCATCGACGGTGATCGACCCGCTCGCGCAGAGCCGCGTCTGCGGCGTCTGCCGCACTATGAGTGTCGTGTAGGCGCTCTGCGCGTCGGGTTCGGTGGTGTCCTGCCGATCGTCGGCGTCTGGCGCGATCTGTCGGTAGACGCTGGCGGACACGGTGTTGCCCGCAGACGCGTCGTCGTAGCGGGTGATCCGCGCCCAGGCGGCGTGGCACGCCTCGGAGTAGATGAGCTGCAGCTGGGTGTCGCGCTCCCGCGTCTCGCTCGCGACGACCGCGGCGTCATCAACGCACGGTGTCGTCGCCGGATCCGTTCCGTTCTCGACAGCGAACTGCGGTGCGGTCGCGTCCACCTCGACCGGGCGCCATGCAACCCATGCCCCGCCGAGTGTCAGGACGGCGGAGAGGACCGCGCTGGAAAGAGCCAGCCAGATCGCCGTACGCCGGCGCACTGTCACGGGACGCCTCGGGTCGGGGCGACGCTCCGCGCGCAGCGTCGGATCAAGGCGCCGCCTTCGTTCGATCCACGCCCCTACATCCGCATCGAGGGCGTACGCGAGCCCTTCGATCGTGCGCTCCGTGGGTAGCGCCTTGCCGTTCAGAGCATCCGAGAGGACGGACTTCGAGATTCCACTCTTTCGGTCAAGGGCGGCCAGCGTCGGGTTGCCCGCACGGCGACGAAGCTCGCGCAGATCGGACGCGAACTGCTCAAGCGTGTCGTCCGCATCCAGGGTGGACGCACCTTGATCCTCACGAGCGGTCTGCTGCGTCACTGGTCTCCTCGGAGCTCCCGGGTCGGCGTCGAAAGCGGCGCCGCGCCAAGAAGTACCAGATCACAGCGCTCCGAAGTGTCCGTTCGGGCTCGGACGGCACCAGAACGCCGACGACTGCCGTCACCGTGGTCGGCGACGAGCCCGCCCATCGGACCAAAGGCCCCCAATGCGACCCACCGCTGCCCTCCGGCACCGAGCGACCGAGTCCGTCGAATTGCGGAGCGCAGCCCGCATCCGATTCGAGGTCGACCCCGCGTGAAGCGGTACGAGACCCTGCTAACGACCCGCCCTCATGTCGGGCGGGTCAGGCGGGATGAGCTCCCCGACTGTGGTGTCGAGGACCTGGGCGAGCGCGATGAGGTTCTGGATGGTCGGGTTCGCGACGCGCCCCGTCCTCGAGGCACCTTGCTCGAGTTGCTGGTAGTAGCCACGCGTGAGGCCGGCAGCGTTCGCCAGGCGCTCTTGGGACAGGCCGACCTCGTGGCGGCGCCGGTTCAGCGCGATCCCGAGGCGGCGGGCATAGTCCGCCCACTCGTCGGTCTTCGCTCCGGTCACCGATCAACCGTGACCTCTACGAACACTAGGAGTTGCACGCTATAGCGTGCATACTCTGGCACGCACGCGTCGCCCGTGCACGTCAGGCGACGGGTCCTGCTTGAGATCCGCGCCGGTGACACCGTCGCCCGCGCAGAAAAGGGGAAGCCATGCCACTGCCTAACGGAACCCTGTATGCCCGCCCGAACCGAGGTGACCGGGCGAGAACAACAGCCGCCGTCGCGCTCGCTTCGATCAGCCTGCTTACGGCCTGTACCTCACCGGCCGCTCCTTCGGACTCTGGCGCCGCACCGGCGCCTGCCGAGACCACTGCTGGCGGGCTGAGTGCTCTTGATGCGCAGGTGACCTGCCTCGAGTACATGTCGCTTGGGCCGGTGGAGCAGATGAATACGGTTGCGTCCGTCGCGGGTCAACCCGAGGTCGACCAGGTCCAGGCGAACGCGGTCGCGGGCGTCTGCCGGCGGGGCGAAGCTGACACGCTCGCCACGGCCGTCCCCACGGGTCTTGATGAACTCGCTCGGTTCCATCAGCTCGCGCCGAGCCTGACCCGCGAGAGCCGGTCGACCACGCGCGAGGTCGACGGGTACAGCCAGACCCTCACGCTTGAGCTCGGCCCAGTGATTCCGGGCGACGAAGTCTCCCTCACGTCGCTCTCGTGGGCCGACGTCGGCGGGACAGGCGAGTTCCCCTGCCAGGACTTCGAGAACGTCGACATCGGGCACATCACGGCGGAGACCGCCGGCTACGCCTTCGGGACAGTGACGGTCACCAACGACACCCCGGACTTCCCCGCCCGCGAAGAGATCTACCAGTTCTCGCGGGCCGGCACCGCCATCGGGTACGGCTTCAGCGACGGTGCCGTCTGCCGCAGCGCCGCAGGAGGAGGCGACTTCCTCAAGCCGAACTGGAGCGACGAGACGTGGGGCCCGGTCCCGGTGGTGGTCGCGATAGAGGGCTATCGCTCCCCCGACCACCCCGAAGGCGACGCGGAACTCCTCACCAGGCCCTTCGGAATCTTCCTCTCAGACCTCGCCCTGCCCCTGCGCGCCTGGAACCAAGACTGATCAGCTTTCAGCGACGCCTCGTGCGAGAACGACCCGCTTCGCTCGCATCGCCATCCGCCGATCTCCAAGCACACCACCCACCAAGGACCCCCATGCGGCGACAGAACCCGTCAGTAACGAACACCCCCGTGCAACTCGCGAGGCCTGGCCGTGCCGCCCCGAGGGCCAGGGCACTCGGAGTCGCGGCGGTCGCCCTTGTGCTCCAACTCCCACTCGCGGCCTGCTCTGAGCCTGCTTCGATCCCTGAAGCTGGTCACATCCCGACTACTGTTGCGGCCGCACCCATCTCGACCCCGAGCTTCGCGAGTCCGGACGAGAGGATAGTCGAGCCACCCATCGACGCGGGTGACTCGATCGCCCAGTTCACCTACGTGGACAGCGCCGGCGTCGAGTGGGAACTGCGCCCCACCTTCTACTGGCAGGGCGAGTGGGAGGTCTTCGAGAACGGTGGCACGTCCCGCGCCTACAGCGCAGCCCTCGAAGTCACCAATCTGTCGGACATCGAGGGAGATTTCGAACGAGTCTCGAAAGACGCGATGGTCCTCTTCGGACCGGTCTACCGATACGACCCCGCACAGCCGGGGCTCTGCAGCGAACCGGCCGCCAGCATCATGCTCACAGGGCCTGACAGGAGCGAGTTCACCGGGAACTGCATGATCCAAGCCGGCCTGAACACCGCCGAGTTCAGTCGCCAAAACCCCCGAGGGATGTCGGCAGTGGCTCCCGGCGAGCTCGTAGTCATCTACATTGAGGACAGCGTGGCGTTCCGGGACGTCGCGTCGACCGCGATCCTCGCGCCCGACAATCTCGCAACCGAGATCGCAGCAGTCGTCCCCGACGCAGGTTGGGTGAGCACCTGCCACGAGAGCAAGTTCGGCCACCAGATCTTCTACTCCCAGACCCCACTGTCAGGGTGCGTGGACCCCGACGCAAAGTAGGGCGGACCTCCGATCGCTCACGATCTCCGGGATCGCCTCTGGATCTCAGACCGCAGGAGTACACCGCAGCACCGAACTCGACGGCGCTCACGGCGGATGGGCCGCCCTCTCCCCCGAACAGGATCCAGATCCCAGCGCTCGGCACCGATACCGAGGTCGATGAGCACACCGACGAGATCGTCGCTGCAGCCGACGGGTGGGTGAATGCGCCTCACCGGGATGTCGTCGCGCGGTGGTGAGGCGGAGGCGCGCCGGCAGAGCCTGCGGATCACACCGTCTACCTCTACGGCCACGTGTCCCGGCTCGAGGCGGTGTTCAACGCGCTCGCTCAAGCAGTAGCAGGGGACGAAGTCCAGGTAACGACTCAGGCGGGGACGCTGCGGTATCAGGTCATAGAGGCCCTGCCGCCTGTCCTTAAGGAAGACCTCCCTAGCACTCCCGAGGTGGCAGACGCCGTTCCGGGCCGGCTAGTGCTGATCGGGCGCCACCGAGACGAGGACTAAGGCGCGCGCCCGACCGCTATCAACACGGTGATCATCGCTGAAGCCAGGGGCACTTGATCGGTAGCACCTAGTACTGGATTCTTCGCTCAGCAGATAGCCTGCGCTCGGGACAACCCGAAGCCGGGTGGGGATCCACCCCGAACCGGGCGGCAGCCCGGACGTGCATCAACACGGGGCGATGGAGCACAGCGAGGGGGTCGAGCATGCCACCGCGACCATACCGATGGTTCGCCGAGCGAGCTCAAATAGCGAACCGCACTCTGCTGCGCGCTCAGGATCACACCGGAGGATGGGGGCTGACACTGACGCAGGCTTCGTCTATTGTGAATACCTCGGAGGTCCTCCAGGTATTCGCACTGACCGGAGTGCCGTGTGACGACCGGGTGATGCGCGCAATCCGCTACATCAACAATAATGTTCGCGACCACACCAGACTTCGCCAAGACGGCGGACGCGGGCGAAACGCACGATTTCCCATATTTGCCCTCTCGGGGATTTCGCAGTACGCCCAATCGCTGGTAGATCCGGCTTCGGTTGACACAATCGAGTGGTGCATGGACTGGCTCGAAGCGAATCGTGTTCGTGATGGTTGGCCCGAGCTGCAGGGCGGCGGCGATACCTCGATCCACCAAACCGCCAACGGTCTGAGCGCGATTTCAGTTACCTACAGGCGGATCAACGAGATGACCGCCACCATCGGCGAGGCGCGCGCGAAAAGACTAAGGCACCAACTAGCCGAGATCGCTCAGTTCGCAGCGAAGGGTCTTCTCAGACACAGACGGCCGGACGGCCTTTGGCCCCCCTCTACGTTCGCATCACATGGGGCGAGCCCCGCAAAGACTGCACTCTCAATCCTTGCTCTGCGGTCACTCCAAGACGCTGGACTTGACTTCATCCTCGAACCGCGCTTGCGCGAGACGCTACCGCAACTCGTCGAACAAAGCGCCATCCGACTGACGCAAGACCATTCCCGGTGGGAACACTACGTCGAAAGCGATCCGGAAGTGCCCGGAACCGTCTGGCAACACCCGTCGTACGCGATGTGCCTAGCGGCAACTTGTAGCGCAGGCGTCCACCCGGGTCACCGGTCGCTGAGCGCAGCCTGGCGCGAATTGGACAAAGGATGGTCGAATTCCGCTCGCATGTGGGTTGAACCGGGCGGTAATGCAACGATTCGCGCGGCTTTCCACGCGACCCGCGCTTATTTCCAGGTTCGCGAGGCGCCACTAGATGGCGGAGCCGTTGAGGGTGCCTTGAAGCCCCTCGTATTTCAGAGCGCGCTCGAGCCACCGTCTACCGTGACCATCGCGACAGGCGGCCACCGATTCGAGGCACACCTCTCCCCGAAGATGTTTCAGCTTGCGGAGACACTCGTCAACGCGCCTCTCGGGCTGCAGAGCCGCGAAGTCGCTTCGGTCTTGCTCATATCGCAAGGCGGGGTTTCTCGGTACATTGGCCGCCTAAACGATGCGATTGGTGAGCAAACCAACTCACTCGTTACGAAGTTCGTGGAGTTCGATCAGAAGAGCGGTCGCTATCGCGTCGCATCCGGGTGATGGCGAAGCGCGTACGTCGCGACCGACCTGACCTGATCGAATGTCTGCAGTTCACTGAGTTCTGAGATGCTGAAGAACCTGGCAGCATGGACCTCGGAAATCTGGGGCACTACCTCGTCGCGACGTTCGGCGCGCCTTCGGACGTAGTAGAATTGCACGATCGTAGGAACAGCGAACCCCTCGAGCTCCAGGTCCGTATAGAACGGCAATGGCAACGCGCAGGCGTTACTGTCGGCCGGATGGATCTCGGATCCCGCGCCAACGACGTCGACGTAGATTCCCGTTTCCTCCTGGAACTCGCGCTCTGCGGCCTCAGCGAACGTCTCGCCCGCCTCGATATGCCCGCCAGGCGGCACCCACTTGTCGAAACGATTGTGATGCACCAGTAGCACTTTCTCATCTTCGACCATGTAGCCAGAGCAGACGAGATTAAACCCAAAGTCTGCCCCCGCGACTGCGATTCTACTTCTCATGTCGTTATTCTATCTCAATTGCGGGTCACCGTGCAATAGGCTGACATGTCAGGCCTGATGTCAGCGGGACTGTCATCCACTGTTCTCCGTGTCGGTACTGCACGCTGGTTTGACCAGTTCAGTACGAATCGGAGGATCACATGGCGATTGACTACGGCATGCTCGAAGGCGCGGTCGGGTCCGGCTTCGCACCCGATCCGAACTTTGATCCGGTCTACTCACGGTTCGCCGAGGCGACCAACCTCGACGCCGCGGAACCGCTCTCACCCGACGGGAGCTCAGTGGATGTCGCTCCGTCCGGTGGAGATGTATGTAGCGCAAGCACTACTAGCAGGGAGTCGTGACTTGAAATGGTCGATTCCGGAGACCTTGTGCCGTTCCAGCGCCCTTCTTCAGCGCTGACTCGTCGGGTCCAGCAGCAGTTGGCCCATCTCATGGCCGAGACCGGCCTATCCCAAGCTCGCGTGCAGTCCCGGGCCGAGATCGAGGCCGCCCGCGCCTCCGCGGTCGCGCAGGTCGGCCAGCGGGCGATGACCGAAATCGCGATGCTGACCAAGCTCGAGCGAGACTTGGCGGAGACCGTCCCGGCTGCCCAGGCCCGCCTGGTGGCGATCGGGGACCTGACGCAGATCGCGCTCGGGTCGGTCGTGATGAACGCTGCCCGTCGGCTCGGGAGCTGAGCCCCATGGGGACGATCATCGTCGTCGCCGGCATCGCCCTGCTGATCGGGCTCGTCATGGGAGCCCTGTGCCGACCAGCGGAGCGTACAGACCCGGAGGCGCTCCGCATCCTGGTCGAGCAGCGGATCGCGGACTGGCGCATGCAGCAGATCACGGCTCAAGCCCGTGAGGCGATGCGCAGGGCTGCAGAGAAGCCGTAGGCCATCGGCCGCAGCCGGCCTCGACAGCCGGCTGCGGCCGTGTCCCGGGGATCTCCTGCGACACCGATCCCGGTTCCTGTCGTCGATCTGACAACACCGCCTTTTGGCACACCGGGTCGGTTCGTGCTGCCCTCGCGGCCCGGTGTCGCATCGACGGCCGAAGGGCCCGTCACTGGGGTGTTATTCCTGACGCCAACGGTGCTAAATAGGGCTCAGACGGCACCGCTCGGCGTCGTCGCTTTTCTACCACTTCATGTTCGAAGGAGAACTCTGCCATGACCGAACACGATCACCACAACCACCCCGACAAGACCCCGCTTCCGGGGACATTCACCGCCATCTACGCCGATCCACCGTGGTCGGTTGCCCAGATCGGGGAGCAGGGCGCAATCAAGCACTACGACCTCATGACCAACCGCCAGATCCTGGAGATGGGTCCGGCCGTCCGCGAACTCGCTGCCGATAACGCCTTCTGCTTCCTATGGGTGACCACGGCCACCGTCCCGCTCGGGATCGAGGTCCTGGAAGCCTGGGGCTTTCGCTACACGTCGTTCTACTTCTGGGCCAAGCCGCGCTTCACGCTCGGCAACACCTTCCGCAACGCCGGCGAGCTGCTGCTCCTCGGCGTGCGAGGCAAGGGCACGAGGGTCGCGTTCCGATCTCAGCCGAACTGGGGCTTCCACGCCCTGCAGCAGCATTCTCACAAGCCCGAAGAGATCCACCAGATCATTGAGCGCATGGTCGGCGGTGACGGGCCGTTCCTGGAGCTGTTCGCCCGCCGCAACGCGCCCACGGACAAGCACTGGGACATCTGGGGCAACGAGTGCGACGCGACCGTCTCCCTGGCGCGCTGGGGCTACCCCGTGCCCGCCGACATGTCGCCAGACGCGGCGAGCATCACCGCCTCGAGCACAAGACCCGCGGTGAGGGCCGCCCGATGAGAGGGGTGAAGCATGCCGGACGGTTCGCCGCCGAGCTCATGGACGACGCGGCTGCTGAGGGCGAGTACGCAGTTGCTGCTCGCCGTCGTCGTCCTCGTCATCGCCATCGAGCTGCTCGCCCGGATCTGGGTCGCCCTGCTCGCGATCGCGGTCACCGGGGCCGCCGTCGCGATGGGCGGCTGGTGGTGGCGTCGACGGCAGTGGTGACGCGTGCCGGCCGTCGTGAAGGAGGCCCGCGATGAGCCCGCACCGGCGCCCAACGCCGCGGACGTCGCGCCACCGGATCGTGCCGGTCTGGCGCGAGGAGATCGACCGCGAGGCCTTCGCTCGCGCCCTCCTGATTCTCGTGATGCATCTTGACGAAAAGGAGAAAGTCGCTCATAAACAATTGGAGAAAAACAAACACCGAGAGGGGGAATCCGATGAAACAGGGTAGTCAGAACATGCAGTGGCGGGAAGTCGTGTGGCAAACCGCACTCCCCCGGCAGGCTGCGGCTGACGCCCTAGAGCAGTTGGCCGCCTCCCCCGAACTCGGAACGATCGCTCTCGAACTACGAGCGGTCGCAGACGGCGCCCGCTGGCTCATCGGAGCGGTGCCGGCACAGCTCGACGCGGTCAGTGCGCTCGTCACCGATCATCTGCCTGCACGCACGCACGTCCCGCGCCGAGTTCGTCGGGCGGTCGAACAGACGGGACGCCTTCGACTCACCGGCGCCCACCTCGCGTTGTCACCGGACCGGGTCGCCGCCGCCGTCCGCGGTCTCTTCGGCGCGCTGACCCGCCTTGAAGACCGCGAAGAGGTGGTCGTGCAGCTACTCCTCGGACGCCGCCACAGCGGCCCCCTCCATCGTGAACCTTCATCACGGGCGTGGCTCGACCTTGTCCTCGGATCACCGACAGCCGGACCGAAGGGACTCAACGGCTCCAACACACGTCACGACGGGTTGCACGGGTTCTCGGCAAACGTCCGTGTTGGCGTCAGCGGCGCCACCGCGTCAAAGGCTCGGCATCTCGCGCACCAAGTGCTCGGGGCACTTCGGGTCTTGGAGACCGCCACGTCGCGCCTTCGCCTGGACCAGGAAACCCCGTCCTACCTCGACCATGCACGCCGCCCATGGCGGTGGCCGCTCACACTGTCCTCAGCCGAGCTCGTCGGCCTGACCGGCTGGCCGGTCGGAGAACCGCCTCTGCCGCTGCTCGGGCCGGCGCACCCGCGCCAGGCTGTTCCGCAGGTTCCGCTCGTCGCAATGGACCGAGTCTTTGGGCATACCGCAGCCGCAGGGCACCCCTCCCAGCCGGTAGGGCTGCCCATCCGCGACGCGGCCTTTCACACGCATCTGCTCGGACCAACAGGCTCCGCGAAATCCACGGTCATGCTCTCGATGATCACCGCGGACATGGCAGCAGGGCGGGGAGTGCTCGTCCTTGACCCCAAGGGCGACCTCGCGACGGATGTCCTCGCCCGAGTACCAGCGGCGCGTCGAGACGACGTCGTCGTGCTCGACCCGACCAACGTCGCGCCCGTCGGGTTCAACCCGCTGCGTGGCCCCGCGCGTCAGGAGGCCGTCACCGCCGACACTTTGCTGTCAACGTTCCAGTCGTTGTTCGCTCAGCACTGGGGAATCCGCTCCGCTGACATCTTGACCGCAGCGTTCCTGACGCTCGCCCGCGTGCCCGGCGCCAACCTGCTGTGGTTGCCACCTCTGCTGACCGACCCGGCCTTCCGCCGCCGTGTCCTCAGCCAGGTTGTTGACCCGCTCGGGGTGGGGGCGTTCTGGGATCGCTACGAGGCCAAGAGGCCAGACCAGCAGGCCGAGGAGATAGCGCCCGTCCTGAACAAGCTGCGTCAGCTAATCCTGCGGCCGGGTCTGCGCGCCGTGCTCGGTCAGTCCGAGCCGACGTTCGACGTCGGCGAGCTCTTCACCAAGTGCCGCATCGTGATCGTGAACCTCAACCGGGGACTCCTCGGAGCCGATGCCGCACGCCTGCTGGGCACACTCCTGCTCGGACAACTGTGGTCACGGATCCTGGCTCGCCAAGCCTCACCGCTGACCCACCGGCACATCGTCGGCATCTACATCGACGAGGTCCACGACTTCCTCGACGGGCTTCCCGGCGATCTGTCCGACGCGTTCGCCCAGGCCCGATCACTGGGTGCCTCGTTCACCGTGGCAAACCAGTACCTAGCCCAGTTGACACCCGCGATGCGCCAGTCCCTCGAGACCAACGCCCGTTCCAAGATCTACTTCGGCCTGGGTGGCACCGACGCCGCGACGGCGGCCCGCAACGCGCCCGGGCTCGAAGCCCAGGACTTCATGCTCCTGCCACCGTTTCACGCCTACGCCCACCTTATTCAGGCCGGGCGCCCGACCGGATGGTTCCTGACCGCCACCCATCAGGCGCCACCTGCGACCGGCGATGGCGCCGACCTCTATGCCGCTTCCCACCAGCGCTACGGCGTGCCTGCGAGCCAGACCGAGCAGGCGATCCTCGACCTCATCAACCCCGTCTCCGCGAACCCGGAGCCTCTGGAGGACGACGCACCGATCGGGAGAGTCCGCCGATGATCCGCCGCACTGGGGAGCAGACGACGAGACGTACCGACAGACGCATCGCCGCGCTCACGATCCGGCGTTCTGCCCGGTCACGCGACGGTCCGCAGCGAAAGAGGGAAGCGACTGACCCCACCACGTGGAGTCACCGCCAGCCGGCTGCCACCCCAGGAGCCGAGTCATGACCGCACCGTCACTTCCGGATCGCCTCGGGGACGATCTCTCTCATCCGATCCATGCCGAACTCCTGACGCTGGTCGGCCGGTTCCGGTTCGCTACCACTCGACAGTTGGCGCGCGTCACTCGACCCGCCTACCGCAGCAGCCGCTCCGCGTTGCGCCAGACAGCACGACACCTCGTGTCCCTGAACCGAGCCGGACTCGTCTCCCACCTCGAACGCCGGGTCGGCGGTTGGCAGGGCGGCTCACAGGCCGCCGTCTGGGCACTGACGACCCGCGGGCACCGCACCCTGACCGGGTCCCGTTCTCGGCAACGCCCCCAGCTGACGTCGACGACGTTCCTGGCACACCTACTCGCCGTCACCGAGACCCAGGTCCTGATCACCGAGACCGTCCGGGACCTGCCGGACACGACCGCCCAGGTCACCGGCGAGCCCCACTCCTGGCGCCGGTTCCTCGGCCCGCACGGCCAGCCCGTGTCGGTGCGCCCCGACCTGCACCTCACCGTCAAGTCCGAGCAGTACCGCGATGACTACTTCCTCGAGATCGACCGCGCCACCGAGAATCCCGCTCGAGTGATCGCGACTTGCTGGACCTATCAGCGCTACCAGCGAACCGGCACCGAACAACAGACATCAGGTGCGTTCCCGGTCGTCGTCTGGCTCGTGCCCTCCACCCGCCGCCGCGAGCAACTGCGCCGGCACCTCGGCGCGGAGCCCCACCTGCGGGCCGACCTCTTCCTCGTCATCACGCCCGACGAGCTCCCCGAGCTGCTCCGCTCCGGACCACCCACCACTACCTGACCCCCTGAAAGGAGGACCCCATGGAGCACCTTCACTCCCACGACTCCGGGCCGCGACACCGCGCGCCCGAACACCCACCCACATCCACCGCGACCGACGCGGCCGAACTCGTCAACCGCGCGATCGACCGCGCTACGAGTGAGACGGCCCGCCGTCGCCTGGTCAAGTTGTATGCCGAACACGGCCCACCGTTTGCGGCGTTCACCACACTGCCCGACGTCGACGTGAACGCGGAGACACTCGAGCTCGACTTCCTCGACAGCCACCACGGCTCGTTCGCCACCCCGGAAGCGCTCGTCGCCGAGCACCTGGACGCCATGGGCTGGACTGAAGCGCTCGCCGCTTTCCGGCGCACCTGGGCCATCCCCGACGGCTTGCTCACCTGGGACCAGACCGCGGCCTTCCGGGGGATCACCACGCACCTGTACGACGTCGTGGAGGCCGGAGGTCTCATCCATGCCTTCGCCCGATGACCTCAACCACCGTGGAGCACCTGTGGATAAACGTGCTGGTCAGAGCGATTTCGCACTGGACTCTTCGGGAGAAGAGAGCATGAATGGAGACATGCCCTTCACAACAACCACCCCCACACCACCTGGCGCCGCCGTCGACCCGCTGGCCGCGCTGACCTCGCAGTTCACGATCAAGCGTGCCGTGTCCTACCTGCGGGTCTCCACCCGCGAACAAGCCGAACGCGGCGGCCGCGAAGAAGGCTTCTCGATCCCCGCCCAGCGAGAGGCGAACAAGAAGAAGGCCACCGCCATGGGCGCGAAGGTCGTCAAGGAGTTCGTCGAACGCGGCGCCTCCGGCACCACGACCCGCCGCCCGGCACTGCAGGAGATGCTGCGCTACCTCGACGAGGAAGGCGAGGGGATCGACTACGTCATCGTGCACAAGCTCGACCGGCTCGCCCGCAACCGCGCCGACGACGTCGCCCTGAACCAGCGCTTCGACGCCCACGGAATCCGCCTGGTCTCCACCAGCGAGAACATCGACCAGACCCCCGGCGGGATCCTGCTGCACGGCATCATGTCCTCCATCGCGGAGTTCTACTCCCGCAACCTCGCCGGCGAGGTCATCAAGGGCATGAGCCAGAAGGCCGCCAGCGGCGGCGTCATCACCCGCGCACCCCTCGGCTACCTCAACACCCGCCGCATCACCAACGGCCGCGAAGAACGCACCGCCTCCCTCGACGAGCAACGCGCGCCACTGATCCGGTACGCGTTCCAGGCCTACTCCAGCGGGGACTGGTCCCTGAAGACCCTGACCCGCGAGCTCAACGAGCGCGGCCTGACCACCCTCGCGACCGCCCGGACCGCCTCAGCACCGGTGCAGGTCCGCACCGTCCACGGGATCCTGACCAACCCCTTCTACACCGGCGTGATCACCTACCGCGGGGTGACCTACCCCGGCCAGCACACCCCGCTGGTCGACCCCGGCACCTTCGAGACCGTCCAGACCATCCTGCACGGCAAGCTCGCCGGGGAACGGGTGATCACCCACGACCACTATCTGAAGTCCACCCTGTTCTGTGGGCAGTGCGGGTTCCGGATGATCGTGCAGATCACCACCAACCGCCACGGCACCACCTACCCCTACTACGCATGCCTCGGCCGGCACTCCAAGCGCACCACCTGCACCCTGCGCTCCATCCAGATCGACCACGTCGAAGACCTGATCACCGATCTGTATCAGCGCATCGCCCTCACCGCCGAGTTCCGCGACGCCTTGGAAGACCTGCTCCGCGCGGGCCTGAAGCTCCTGCGGAAGGACACCGACGCCGAACGTGAGCACCTGCACCAGGCGAAGCTGTCGATCCAGCGTCGGCAGCGCAAGCTCCTCGAGGCCCACTACAACGACGCCATCGGCATCGACATGCTCCGCACTGAGCAGCAGCAGCTCACCACCGAGCTCAACGCCACCACTCGCCGCCTGGACGCCCTCTCAGCGGACTACACCGAAGCCGACCGGCTCATCACCCAGGCCCTCGACCTCGCGCAGCACTGCGCGAAGCTTTACCGCGTCGCACCCGAACACGTCCGCCGCATGCTCAACCAGACGCTCTTCGAGCGTCTCGACGTGATCGAGGACACACACGGCACCCACCGTATCGAGGTCACCTACAACGAGCCCTACGGGATCTTCTTCAGCGCCAGCACCCGCGACCTCGTCGCACAGACCCGCTCCGCCATCCCCCAGACACACGAAGAGCCCGCCGTTGCCGGCGGGCTCTCCCTGAACTTGCTATCTGATGAGCTACTTACTCGTCTGTCGGGTTCGAGTAAGAGCGTCGTGGTGGAGCTGAGGGGATTCGAACCCCTGACCTTCTCATTGCGAACGAGACGCGCTACCAACTGCGCCACAGCCCCTTGAAGCGGTGATTAGCCTAGCACCCGTTCGAGGGTGCTCACGACACGGCTGGTCGCGGTCCTACGCGCCGGCCGCGCGGCGGCGGGCGAGGACGGCGTTGAGGTCGATCGAGCCGGTCGGCTCCTCGGTCGCCGGGGCGGTGACGCCCCCACGGGCCGGGGCCGCGTCGGAGGGCGCGGGCGCGCCGGCGGGGGTCCCGTCCGCGGGTGCGGCCGACGGGGTCGTGGACGCCGGGGCGCCGTCCGTCCCCGTCGCCGTGACCGCGGTCTGCGCGGCCGCGGGGACGGCCGCCTCGTCGGGGGTCGCCGTCGTGCGGCGCACGGGCGCGGCGTGCGTCGAGCCCTCGACCTCGCCCAGCGGGGCCGGCTCGCGGCGCGGCGCGGGGGCCTTGGTGGCGTAGGTGGGCCGGGGCACGGCGACCGGCGTCCAGGTGTCGCCCTCGCGGCCGCCGTCCCGCACCCGGGTCGAGGTCCGGACGGGGGCGTCGGCGCGCACCCGCTCGATCGCCTGGGTCTCGGTGAGCGACGGGCGCACGGCACGCCCGGCTGCGCCCTTGCGGCCCGGGCGGGCGGCCCGCTCGCGCAGCGGCGCGGTCGCCTCGTGGATCCGGCGCTGCCACTCGTCCTCGGCGAGGCGGCCCTGCACGACGGCGCGGCGGCCGAGGCCGAGCACCCCGGCGAGCAGCACCGTGGGCACCACGCCGGCGAGCACGCCGAGCGCGGTCACGCCCGCGACGACCCACCCGACGACCGTGGCGGCGAGCAGCACGCCCGCGAGGGCACCGCGCCGGCGCGCGGCGGCGCCACGGCGGGCGGTCGCGGCGGCGTGGGCGGCCTGCAGCTGCGCGGCACGACGGGCGGCGTCGGCGCCGATCCTGTCCTGGGTCCCGTGCGGTCGGTCCACCTCGGCCCCTCCCCTCTCCGTCGTCGCGAGCCGGTTCCCCGTCCCCGGGGTCAGCAGCCCGGCCCGCTTCTCCACCGGGCCGCAGTCCTGCCGGACCCCGCCCGCCACCTCCGCGCGCCGCCGGCGGCCGGACCCCTCCGGGCCGGTCACGGCGAGCACCCGCAGGGCGTCGGAGAACCGGTCGTCGGTCCGCGACTCCAGCAGCTGCTGCCGGTGCCGCAGCTTGTGCGGCACCAGGTACGCGATCCACAGGCCGACCACCACGAGGGCGGCTGGTCCGGCGAATTCGTACACTCCACGACGGTAGGTGCGGCGCAGGCACCGGCCCCGGACCCGTCGCGGCGTGTCGAGCGGCCCGCCGCGTGAAAATCACACCGATGTCATTCGGCGAGCCGAGCACAGCCTGCCACACCCGGACGAACCCGGGCAGAGCGGACGGATCGGTCAGACGTCCGAGGACCGCCGCGCGTGCCAGCGCGCCAGCAGCCCGCGCGGCACGTCCTCCGTCGTCAGGGCGAACGTGCGGTGGTCGCACCACGCGCCCTGGATGTGCAGGTACCGCTCGCGCAGGCCCTCGTCCCGGAACCCGAGCTTCTCGACCACGCGCAGCGACGGCCGGTTCTCCGGGCGGATGTTCACCTCGACCCGGTGCAGCCCGAGCGCGGTGAAGCAGTGGTCGGTCGCCAGCGCAACCGCGGTCGGCGTGATCCCCCGGCCCGCGACGTGCTGCGCGACCCAGTAGCCGACCGACGCCGAGTAGAGCGACCCGTAGGTGATCCCCGAGACGGTGAGCTGGCCGACCAGCTCCCCGGCGTGCTCGATCGCGAACGGCAGCGACGTCCCGGAGCGGGCCTGCCGGTCGAGCGTCCGCACGAACTGCCCGAACGTCGGCCGCCGACCCGTCACGGGCTCGGGCGACGTCGCATCCCAGGGCTCCAGCCACGCCGCGTTCACCGCGCGCAGCCGCATCCACGCGGCCTCGTCGGACCGCCGCAGCGGCCGCAGCCGGACGTCGCCGTCGGTGAGGGCCACGGGCCAACCGCGCGGCATCAACCCTCCAGCACCAGGCAGTGCACGACCTGCCCGGCGACGACGGCGGAGTCCTGCTCCCCCACGACGGCGAGGGCGTTGGCGTGCGCGAACCCGGTGATCGACGGGACGGCGGGGTCGCCGACGGGCGTGACGCGGTACCCCTCGCCCGGGGTGCCGACGACCGCGGCCGGCACGAACTGCCGCACGCCCGCCGGAGACGGCCAGCCGACGTCCGCGCGCGCCGTCACCGACGGCCGGAACAGGTCGGTGTGCCCGGCCATCGCCCGCAGCGCGGGGCGGACGAACACCTCGAACGCGACTTGCGAGGCCACCGGGTGACCCGGCAGAGCGAACAGCGGCACGGCGTCCGGCCCGTCGCCGAGGGTGCCGAACCCGTGCCGGAAGCCCGGTGCCATCGCCACCTGGTCGAACCGCACCGTGCCCAGCGGCGCGAGGACGTCCGCGAGGGTGTCGTGCTGCGACTCGGACAGCCCGCCCGTGGTGACCACGACGTCCGCGCGCACCAGCTGGTCCTCGAGCGCCTCGCTCAGCACGGCGCGGTCGTCCGGCACGACGCCCGCCCGGACCGGGGTCGCGCCCGTGTCCCGGACCGCCGCCTCGAGCGCGTGGCCCGCCGACTCGTACACGCCGCCGTCGCGCGGGGGCGTGCCGGGCTCCGCGAGCTCGGAGCCGATCGAGACGATCACGACGCGCGGCGCGGGGTGCACCCGGAGCCGGCCACGACCCGCGGCCGCGGCGGTCGCGAGCTGCCGCGCGCCGAGCCGGGTGCCGGCCGCGAGCACGACGGTGCCGCGCACGGTGTCGGCCCCGACGGCGCGGACGTGCTCGCCCGGCACCGGCACCCGGTGCAGGGCCACCCGCACGGCACCGCGGTCCGTGTCCTCGGCCGGGATCACCGCGTCCGCGCCGGCCGGCACCGGGCCGCCCGACGCGATCCGCACCGCCTGGCCCGGCGCCAGCCGCAGCGCCGCCGGGTCGCCCGCGAGCACGTCGTGCGCGACCGGCAGCACCAGGGGCGCGCCCGGGGCACCGCCGCGCAGGTCGCCGGTCGCCACCGCGTAGCCGTCGCGCGCGGCGACCGGCCGGGCGGGGACGTCCGCCGGGGCCACGACGTCCTCGGCGAGGATCGTGCCGGCCGCGTCGGCGAGCACCACGTCGAGCGGGGCCACCGGTCCGACCCCGGCGAGCACCGCCGCGAGCTGGTCCTGGACGGATCTCATGCCCGCATCATGCCCGGCCATCGCGGCCCGCCGCCCACCGGCCGCGCCGGTTCAACCCCTTTGGTCCTACCCGGTGCGGGGGCGATTTGCGAGACTGGGTGCCATGAGCGCCGCTGCCCAGCCGTATCCGCACGTCTCCGACGGCAGCAGCATCACCGAGGTGAAGGACGAGTTCCGGGCCGCGATCCGCGCCGCGCGCCGCGCCCGGTCGCCCCGCCTGCGGGCCGCCGCGGCCGAGGCGTTCGTCGACGTCGTCCAGACGATCCCGGTCCTCGCGGACGCCGGGGTGGTCGCGGCCTACAGCGCCCGACCGACCGAGCCCGACACCGGCCCGCTGCTCGACGCGCTCGCGGCACGCGGCGCGCGAGTGCTGCTCCCCGTGCTCGGCGCCGGCCTGCAGCGCGAGTGGGCGTGGTTCGCGGGACGGCACGACCTGCTCGAGCGAGCCCCCGGCCGCCCGCCGGAGCCGTCCGGCCCCTCGCTCGGCGCCGACGCCATCGCGGAGGTCGACGTGATCGTGGCGCCCGCGCTCGCCGTCGACACCGCCGGGAACCGGCTCGGGCAGGGCGGCGGCTGGTACGACCGCGCGCTCGCGCACGCCCGCCCCGGGACGCCCGTCGTCGCGCTGGTGTTCGCCGAGGAGCTCTACGACGCCGGGACCCGGCCGCTGCCGCACGAGCCGCACGACCGGACCGTCGACATGGTCGCGACGCCCGAGCGCTGGGTCCGGCTGGGCGGCTGAACGGGGGGCGCGCAGGGCCCGCCTCCGGGGCCAGCGCGGACGCACGGCGAGGAATATCGCGGGCGCGCGTATCATTGGCACTCGGACAGAGGGAGTGCCAGGGGCGCGGGCGGGTCCGCCCGGCGACCGGCTCCCCGTCCACCCAGGTCACGTCATCCGCGGGAGACAGCAGTGCCCACCTACGCCTACACCTGCACCGAGTGCGGCCACGCCTTCGACATCCACCAGTCGTTCAGCGACGCGGCGCTCACCGAGTGCCCCGCCTGCGGCGGGAAGCTGCGCAAGGTGTTCTCCTCCGTCGGCGTCGTGTTCAAGGGCTCGGGCTTCTACCGCAACGACTCGCGGTCGACCTCCAGCTCCACGACCTCCGCGAGCAGCAGCAGCTCGTCGTCGAGCACGTCGTCGTCGAGCACGTCGTCCTCGTCGACCACGAGCACGTCGACCCCGGCGCCGGCCGCGTCGACGTCGTCCTCCACGAGCGCCGCGAAGCCCGCCGCGAGCTGACGCCCCGGGCCGTTCGCGGCCACTCCGCCGGACCCGCGCCCCGAGCGGGCGCCGAGTCCTCCACAGCCTGGGCGGGCGCGCGCCGTCCCCAGCCGGCCGGCCGGCGGGGCGCCGCCGTCCCGTGGGCTGCCTAGCGTCGGCGTCGTGCCTCTCACCGACCCGCTCTCCGCGGCCGCCCGCCGCCGGCTCCGCCTGCTGACCTGGCGCGCCCGCCGGCCGGTGGCCGCGCTGTGCGCCGGGCTCGCCGCCCTGCTCGCCGTCGGGCTGGTCCGTCCGGCCGACCCGCCCTCCGCGCGGGTGCCGGTCGCGGCGCGCGACCTGGCGGTCGGCACCGTGCTGGCGCCCGGGGACGTGCGGCTCGCGGAGGTACCGGTCGCGCTGCTGCCGTCGGCGCTGGCCGACGAGTGGTCGGCGACCGGGTCGGAGGCAGACGCGTCCGCGGCCGCGGACGGGCGCGCCGGGGACGACGGAGCCGACGCCGCCGGTGCCACGGTCGACGGGGCGAGCGACGCGGGTTCGACACGGTCGTCGGCGGTCACGGCCCTGACCGGGCGACGACTCGCGGTCGCGGTGCCCGCGGGTCTGCCGCTCGTGGCCGAGCTGCTCGTGGACGACGCCGCCACCGGGCCCTCCGGGACCGTCGTCGTGCCGGTGCGGTTCGCCGACGCCGGCGTCGCGGACGTGCTGGTGCCGGGCATGCGCGTCGACGTCGTCGCGGCCGCGCTGCACGACGGCGACGAGGCGACCCGGCTCGCCCGAGCGGCCGTGGTGCTCGCGCGGCCGGGCGGGGACGACCCCGGTCCGGGCACCGGCGGCGGGCTCCTCGGCGGCGGCGCGACGTCGACGGAGAGCACGCCGGTGCTCCTCGCGGTCGACCCCGACGAGTCGGTCGCCCTGAGCGGCGCGGCCGCATCCCGTGTGCTCAGCGCGGTCATCGTGGGATGATGCGGACATATCGCCGCAGCACACCGGGGGACCTCACCGCATGAGCGACGCACTGAACAAGGGCCTGCGCACCGCGACCGAGGGCGCCAGGGGCGCCGGCAAGGTCCTGCAGGGGTTCAAGGACTTCATCTCTCGCGGGAACGCGATCGAGCTGGCCGTCGGCGTGGTGATCGGCGCGGCGTTCAGCACCGTCATCGCCGCCATCCAGAACGGGTTCATCTCGCCGCTGATCGCGATGATCTTCGGCAAGCCGGACATCTCGGAGATCTGGGTGATCGGGCCGATCAACAAGGCCACGATCGACATGGGCCTGATCCTCAACGCCCTGCTGCAGTTCCTCATCACCGCCGCGGCGATCTACTTCTTCATCGTGCTGCCGCTCAACAAGCTGGCCGAGCGCCGCAAGCGTGGCATCGAGGCGGAGCCCGCGCGGCCGTCCGAGGACATCCTGCTGCTCCAGGAGATCCGCGACCTGCTGGCCGCCCAGTCGAGCCCGGCGCTGACCCAGGACACCGCGGGCTCCCCCGCACCCGGGACTGCCGGGACCTCCGGTGCCTCCGGCCCCGCGGCCCCGGGCGTCACGGGCCGCTCGACCGGCACCGGCGACCCGGGCCACCCGCCCCTCGCCTGACCGCCCTCCGCCTCACGCGCCGGCGCTCCCGCGCCACCCGGTCCCCGCCCTGACCGCCCGCCCGCTCACGCGCCACCCGCCCCCGCCCGACGAGCCGGTCGCCGCGCCCGAGCGGCACCGGTCGCTCGCGCCGAGATCGGTGCTTCGCGTCCAGATCGGTGCTTCGCGTCGAGATCGGTGCTTTGCGCCGAGATCGGTGCCTAGAACCACCGATCTCGGCCGGAAGCACCGATCTCGTCGCAGCCGGCACGGGTCACCAGTGCGGCGGGACGTCCCGGCGAAGGCGGTCGTCGTTGGAGTCGCCGCGGTCGTCGCCCCAGCCCGTGTCGGAGTCGTCGGCGCTGCGGCTCGGGATGAGCGGGGAGTCGTCGACCGGACGGCGGGGTCGGTCCGTGGGCTCGGGGCCCGGCTCGGTCGGAGTGGTCACCCGCCCAGTGTCCCACCCCGCGCCCCGACGACACGGGCGGCGCCGCCCGACCCCCGCCCTCGCCCGCTCGCCGAATCCGGGACATCCGCCCCCCGCCGAGCCTCGCCCGCGACCGCTTCGCCCTCCCCGATCCCGTCGCCCAACCGTCGCCGAGATAGGACCTCCGCTCCGAGATAGGACCGTCGACGGTCCTATCTCGGCGAGACGGTCCGATCTCGGCGGAGCGGTGACCGGCGCTGCGGTCCTGGGCTGTCCCCGGCGGCCGGCCCGCGCACCCTGACGCCTCGGTCCTCGGCGCACCCCGGTCCGCGCGCCGGGAACCCGCGCGCCGCCCGCGGCCGACGCGACGCCGTCAGCGGGTCGCGCGGGTGACCGCGGCCGAGACGACCGAGTCGACCCGGGCGCCGCGGCGGGTGATGCCGAGCTCGGCGCGGAGGGCCGCCGCGAGCTCGTCCGGGGTGCGCTCGGTGCCGTCGGACACCAGCCAGGCGACGAGGTCGTCGAGCTGGTCGTCGGAGTAGGCGCTGATCGGCAGGCCCGGTCGCACGTCGGGGCGTGGGCCGCCCGGGACGGCGAGCGTCGGCTGGACCGCGCGGACGGCGCCGGTCATCGGCGCGGCCGCCTCCATCACGCCCGGGATCTGCGCGGCGGTCGCCGGGGCGGCCGACGAGGCCGGGCGCTCCTGCGACGAGCCGGCACCCGGCGCACCCGGCGCATCGGGCGCACCCAGCGCATCGGGCGCCCCCGCCCCCGGCGCCGCCGGCGGGGTCCACCGCGCCGGCGCCTCGGGCGTGCTCGCCGTCCCCGAGGCGCCCTCGCCGCCGCCGTCCTCGTCGTCCGCCGACGTGTCCGGCACCACCGTGATCGCGCCGGTCGCGTCGAGCACCCGGCGCTCGCCGGGCCGCGCGCCGCCGCCCGCGGGCAGGTCGGCACCCGGGACGACGGCGAACCCGGTCAGCGTGGGCGCGGGCCCGGTGCCGTCGTCGTCGAGCAGGGGCGCCGGGACCAGCAGCCGGGCGCGCGCCCGGTCGGCCTCGGCCTCGGCGAGCCGGCGGTCGGCGACCGCGTGCAGGGCGCGGCGGATGCGGTCGACCTCGGCCTCGGGGTCGAGGAACGCGGCGGCCGACCAGACGCGCAGCACGCTCCAGCCGAGGCGCTCGAGCCGCTCGGCGACCTGGCGGTCGCGCACCCGGACGCTGGGCTCGTGCAGGTAGGCGTCGTCGTCGGTGAGGACGGCGACGAGCAGCTCGCCCGGCAGGTCGGGGTGGCCGACGGCGAGCGGCAGGTGCAGCCCGCCCGGCAGGCCGTGGTCCAGCTCGACGACCAGCCCGTGCCGCCACAGCCGCTCGGCGAGGTCGACGACGAGACGGTCGGGCGCGTGCTCGGCCGCGGGGGCCTTGACCTCCTCCGCCACGGCCGGGGCCGCGGCCTCCTCGGCGGCGGGCGTGCCGTCCGCGTCGTCGGACGCGTCGGTCCCCTCGACCGCCGCCTCCACCTCGGCCGGCGCCGCCGCGATCGCCAGGTCCGTCTCCCCCGCGGCCCGCCGCTCGGCGAACCGCAGCAGGTCGGCCAGCAGCCGCGGACCCGGGCCGCGCAGCCGCTCGGGGTCAACGTCGCCGACCGCGAAGCAGGACACGACGTCGAGCCGGTGCCGGGTGACGCCGAGCGCCGCGAGCAGCAGCGCATCGCCGCCGGGCCCGCTGATCGGCCCGAACCGGTGCAGCACCCGCCCGTGCGGGGTCCGGCCGAAGCCGAGCGACAGGATGAGCGCGTCCCGGCGCAGGCCGGCGACGTTGGTCAGGTCGGTGACGACGAACGGCTCGGGCCGCGCACCGTCGAGGCAGGCGGCCAGCGACGGCGAGTCCCGGACCTGCGCGAGCACGGCCTCGCGGATCTGCGCGGTGTGCACGGGCGACGCCGTGACGACGGCCAGCGACTCCTCGCCGTGGGTGAGCGCGTGCTCGATGACCAGCTCGACGACCCGGTCGACGTCGGCGCGGGTGCTCTGCACGGCGCCGGACCCGTCGGGCATCCCGGTGCCGTCGACCAGGTGGTGCCCGACGGCGGCCGCGCTCGTGGGCAGCGGCGTGGGCGACAGCACGTCGGCGTAGCCGTGCGCGGCGAGGAAGGCCGTGAGGTACGGGTCGCGCCGGGACGCGTCCGCGCGCAGCGGCACGGTCGGCAGCACGTCGGCGAGCTCGCGGACGGCGGTGCCGGACGCGCACCGCCGGTCTCCGACGACGACAACCTGGCGGCCGCGGGCGATCGCGGGCAGCGCGACTTCGACGGGCAGGTGCGCGGCCGCGTCGAGGACCACGAGGTCGACGGTCCGGGTCGCGGGCAGCACCTGCGGCACCAGCATCGGCGCGGCGGCGAGCACGGGCCGCAGCCGGCGGGCGACGTCCGGGTACCGCTCGAACGTCTCGCGGAGCCCGGTCAGCCGCTCCTCGACGAGCTCGGCGAACAGCGCCTCGGTCTGCTCGGTGTGCGCGGCCATGGTGTTCCGCACGTGCGCGGCGGCGCGGGCGCGCACCGGTCCTGCGAGCGCGGCGGTGTGCGCGACGTCGAGCTGCCGGTACTCGGCGGCCAGCCGGCCGAGGGTGCGGCCGTCGTAGCCCGCGAGGGCGGGGTCGGCGGCGAGCAGCTGCTCGAAGACGGTGCTCCACCAGGCGAGCTCGAGCTCCGCGGGCACCAGCCCGGCCGGGACCCGGCGCGTGGCCAGGTCGTCGAGCAGGTCGTCCAGGCCGGCGGCGCGCAGCGACCGGAGCAGCCGGGTGCGCTCGGGCAGCCGGGCGAGGGTGTCCCGCGCCGCGACCAGCCGCCGCGCGCGGTCCAGGACCTCGCCGATCGGGCGGTCGAGCAGGTCGGCGCCCTCGGGGGTCCCGGCGAGCACGACGGCGAGCGCCTCGACGTCGGCGCGCACCTCGCGGTGCTCGGCCTCGATCTCCCCGAGGCCCTCGGGCAGCCGCGGCCAGCCGCCGGCGGGGCAGTGCTCGGCCCAGATGGCGCGCTGCCGCTGCACGTCGAGCAGCGCGGCGTGCAGGTCCGCGACCGGGCGGCCCGGTCGCAGCAGGTCCTTGGCCTGCTTCTTGAGCCGCCGGCGCAGCCAGTAGCCCATGGGGGTGCCGTGCTCGGCCCGCCAGGCCTTCGACGCCGTGGCGGCGACCATGTCGGCCGGGCTCCGCTCGAACACGATCGGCTGGAACACGTCGAGCGCGCCGCGGACGCCCGCGAGCACCTCGAGCTGCTCGGCCCAGGTGGCGAGCGTCGTCGCGGTCGTGAACCCGGTGACCTCGGCGACCTCCGCGATCCGGCGCTCGACCCGGGCCAGCCCGTCCTCGCCGGCCAGGCGCTCGGCGCGGCGCAGGGCGTCCGCCGCCTCGGCGTCGCTGAGCAGGGCGGCGCCGTACCAGGGCGTGTCGACCGGGCGGAGCGTGAAGGCCCCGGCCTCGGCGGCCTCGCGCAGCTCCGCCCCGACGGCGGCGCGGCGCGCGGCGTCCAGGGTGCGCGCGACCTCGGCGGCCAGCCGGACCGTGGTGCGGGGCGCGGGCCGCTCGGCGGTGAGCCGGGCCAGCGCCTGGAACGCGTCGTAGGCGGACGCGCCCCAGGGCTCCCGGACCCGGTGCAGGCCGTCGACGTAGCCGCGCAGCCGCTCCCGGCGCTCGACCAGGGCCCGGCGGAGCTCGCCGGTCGCCGCCGGGTCGCCCGGGTCGACGTCGAGCGTCATCGCGCCCATGAGCCGGCGCGACGAGGCGGCGCGCCACGCGGCGTCGGGCGCGACGTCCAGCAGGACCTCGCCCACCCCGAGCTGCTCCAGGCGCTCGCGCAGCGCGACGGCGGCGCGACGGTGCCCGGGGACGTACAGGACGGTCCGGCCCTCGGCCGCGGCGTCGGCGACCAGCGCGGCCAGGGTGCCGGTGACGTCGCTGTCGGCGGGGGCGTCCACGAAGACGTGCGACCCGCCGGCGACCACGTCGAGGACGTGCTGCTGGGCGGGGTCCAGGTCGCCCACCCCGCGCTCCAGCGCCGGGTCGCGGTCGCCGCGGGACGGCTCGGGCAGGGCGACGTCGAGCGCGGCGACGGCCTCGGGGACGCCCGCCAGCGCGGCGACCACCTCGTGCCGGTCCAGGGCGGATGCCAGCCGGTCCAGGTCGTCGACGAGCACCTGGCCGGGGTGCACGAACGTGCCGACGACGATCCGGTCGACGAGCTGGAAGTCGTCGAGGACCGCGGTGCCGAGCGAGGTCAGCCGGGTGATGGCGTCGCGCGGGTCGAAGCCCGACCCGGTGAACGCGCTCCGGGCGACGGCGCCGGGGTCGAGCAGCGCCCCGCGCGAGCGCAGCGCGCGGGCCAGGACCGGGTTGACCTCGAGGGACGGCTCGAGGGTCAGCTCGTAGTCGCTCTCGGCAGTGCCGCGGGCGCGGAGCGAGACCGGCCGGAGCAGCACGGGCGCGCGCACCTTGCGGGCGGTCGGGGCGGGCGCGTCGTCGTCCGCGGCGACGCCGTCCGGGCGCGCCGCCGACTCCCGCGTCGCCGTGGCGATCGCCGCGACGTCATCGGTCGCCACGTCGGGCGTCGAGTGCTCGGTCCAGGAGGCGACGCCGATGGCCAGGTAGGTCGGCGCGATGCCGTACTGCTGCGCGTAGGTCCCGGCGCGGGCGGCGACGGCGCGGGCCCGGCGGCGGGCGGTGCCGAGCGCGGCGCCCTCCCGGACCAGGTTCGACAGCCGGGTCTCCCGCCCGGCGAACAGCTGGGCGATGCCGGAGGGGTGCGCGGCGGACAGGTCGAGGGCGGCGTCGCCGAGCAGCTCGACGTCGGCCAGCGTGGAGCCGCCGGCCGCCTCGACGAGCGCGGCGCGCCAGGTGCCGGCGGCGCCCTCGACGAGCTCGGCGGCGGACGGCGGCTCGACCAGCACGGGTCCGGCCGGGGTCGCGGGGTCGGTGGGGTCGGACATGGGCGTCTCGCCGTCGTGCGGGGTGTCGCGCCGGGGCGCGGGGCCGTCGGTGCCGGTCCCGGCGGTCGGCCCACCGGCGGTCGTCTCGGGGGTCGGCGGCGTCACCGGCGCGGCCTCGGCGGAGGCGGCCGGCTGCTGCCCGGGGACGGAGCGGCGCGCAGGGACCTTCACCCGCAGCACGCTAACCGGGACTCCCCCCGACCGCGGGCGTGACGCGCCGCCGAGGCGGGTGATGACGCGGAACTCGCCGGCCGGGACGCCCTCGGGGGCGGTCCTCGGGGCGGCTCGGAGGAGCTCGGCCCGGAGGAGTGGCCGCGGGCCCGGAGCGGCGGCTCGACGGGCGACGGCGGCGACGTAGTGAACGGTGCGCACCGCGCAGGGGGCAGGCGATGCGCACCGTCGGGATGAACTATGGCCCCCGTTGGTGCAGCGGTCAACAATCTGGCGTCCGCGGGGGTGAACGCTCACACAGCGTGGTCACAGACCGGGAGCATCGCCGCAGGTCGACCGTCGGGGCTCGTGACCGAGATCACGATCCGACGACGAGGGCCCCGGTGCCCGACGGGGGGCGGTGCCGAGCACCGGCGACCTCGACGTCGGAGGGCCTGTCAGCCGCTGCAGGCCCTCCGACGTCGTCCATTCAAGGCGCCCCGGACCGCCGCTCACCGCGCGGTGAGTGGTGCAGGCGACTCCGTTGAGTGGCGGGAGGCGGCGGCCTGAGGGTCGCGGGGCCGTCGGTGAGCGTCACGCTCCGCCCCACGTAGGTGCCGCGAGGTCGGGTGCCTACGCTGCCGTCGACGCCCGAGGGGAGGACCGCCGGTGCCCGAGGACTTCGCGGTCACGGTCGGCGCGGGCACGCTGGCGCCCGCGGACGGCGACGCGGTCGCCCTCCCCCACCGGTGGACGGACGGCGGCGTCCGCGCCACGGTCGCTTTCACCGGCGCGCACCTGCTGCACCTCGCGGTCGCCGGCTGCGTGCTCAACGACCTGTTCCGCGAGGCGCACTCTCGCGGCCTGCCGCTCGCCGGCGCCGCGGTGACGGCGCGCGGCGGGTTCGCGCCGGAGACCTGGGCGTCCACGGGCGTCACCTACGAGGTGCGGCTCGACACGACGGCCCCCGATGAGGCCGTCGCGCGGCTGCTCGCCGTCGTCGACGAGGTCGCCGAGATCCCCCGGGCCCTGCGTCAGGGCGTGCCCGTCAGCCGCCCCACTGCACCAGCTCGCCCCGGCTGACCAGCCCGAGCTTCCGCAGGGCGCGGCTCATGTGGTTCTCGACGGTCCGGACGCTCAGGTAAAGCTGGTCGGCGATCTGCCGGTTGCTCAGGCCCTCGCGCGCGAGGACCGCGACCTCCTGCTCCCGGACCGACAGCGGCTCGGCGCGCACGCCGGCCAGCAGCCGGGGCACGGGCGCCCGCGCGGGCCGCGGGGTGCCCTCCTGGACACCGAGCACCTGCTCGGCCGCGCGGGCGAGCGCCGGGGCGGTCGCCGCGCTCGTCCGCGACACGGCCGCCGCGACCGACTCCCGGTCGCCCTCGACGAGCCCGACCACCACCTGGGCGTACGGCTCCAGCAGCGGGACCCGGGTCCGGGCCGCGAGGTCGCGGACGGCGTTCCCCCGGTGGGCGTCGAGGTCGCCCGTGCCGAGCGTCCAGCACAGCAGCGCGGGCTGCAGCAGCCCCTCCGCCGCGTAGGCCCGGGCCGCCCGGCGGACGATGCGCGCGCCGGCCAGCGCCTCCCCCGACGCCGCCGCGAGCGCCGCGCGGGCGAGCGGCCGCATCGAGCGCAGCAGCGGCCGGTACGCCTGCGGCGAGCGGTCCAGCTCGCGCACGAGCACCTGGGCGAGCGTGAGGTTGCCCGCGTGCGCCTGGATGACGGCGCCGACCGTCAGGCCGCGCCGGTAGAACGTGGTGCCGACCGGGCCGGGCGCGCCGAGGCGGAGCGCCGTGCTCACCGCGCGCCAGGCGGCGGCGGTCTGGGACGACATGTACAGCACCTCGGCGAGCATGCTCGCGTGCACCCGGATGGCCAGGGCGTCGACCTCGTCGTAGGCGGCGTCCAGCATCCGGCGCTGCCACTGCTCGGCCTCGTCGATCCGGCCGGCCTGCAGGAGGCCCTGCCCGCGCAGGGCCGCGAGGTAGTGCCGCGGCTCGGGGGCCGCGCAGGACAGGTCCGCACGCTCGACCACCTCGAGCGCGGCCTCGGGCCAGCCGGCCTCGAGCAGCGCGGCGGCGCGCAGCACCGACGGCCAGCCGCGCACGAACGGCACCCGCGTCTCGGGCTCGACCTCCGCCGCCACCTCCTCGGGACTGCGGCCGCCCGCCAGCTCGCGCAGCAGGCGCGGCTTGAGCCGGCCGAGCTCGGCGACCGGGGCGAGGTCGGGGTCGACGGGGTCCGGCCACGCGTCGTCCGGCCCCGCGACGGGCCAGCCGTCGTCGGCGGGCTCGACGTCGGGCACGACCTCGCCGTCGGCCGCGTCCTGCTCCGCGTCGCCCTCGGCCGCGTCGCCCTCCCACGGCCCGTCGCCCGCCGGCTGCCCGCCCGCGAGGTCCACGGGAAGCGGCGCCTCCGGCGCCGTGGTCGCGGCGGTGGCCGCCCAGGCGGCCCACCGCGAGCGGTAGAACGCGAACGCCGCGCGCGCCCCCGCGTCGTCGTGCTCACCCGGCTCCACCCGCGCGAACACCTCCTCGAGCTGCTCGGCCGCCGGCCGGAGCATCAGCGCCGCCAGGTAGGCGTTGGCCGTGGCCAGCGTCGGGTGCGCCAGCCACTCCGCCCGGCGCGCGCCCTCGTCCGCGGTGGCGCGCTCGTGCACGAGGCCGGCGACCTGCGCGACCCACGCGGGCGCGCCGCCCTCGCCGGACGGCGCGGCCAGCAGCACGGTCGTCAGGTCGTCGACCGGCGAGGCGGCCGCGGCGAGCCCGCCGCCCTCGGCCGCGACCCGCTCCGCGAGCCGGCGCCGGCGGTACGGCGACACCCGCTCCCGCAGCGCCCGGGCGAGCAGCGGCGGCGACACCGCCAGCACCTCGCCGGCGCCCGCGAGCTCGTGGCCGACGACGCGGCCGTGGTCCGACAGCTCCGCGAGCGCGGACGGGTCGACCAGCCGGCCCGCGACGTCGGCGGGGAGCGGTCCGGCGCTGGCGAGCGTCTCCAGCGCGCCGACGCACGCCGGGCCGAGCCCGGACAGGAACACGTAGGCGACCGCCTCCACGGGCACGTCGCCCAGCGTCCCGTCCTCGACCCACAAGCCGTCCTGCCGGCGCAGCGTGCCCGCCGCCCGGGCCGCGTCCGCGAGCGCCACGACCGCGCGCGGGTTGCCCCCGGTCCCGGCCATCACGGAGGCGGTCAGCCCGGTGTCGGCGGGCGCCCCGAGGACGGACTCCAGCAGGGTCGCGACCGCCCGGAAGCCGAACGGCTGCACCCGCACCTCGGCGGGCGCCCGGCCGAGCAGCAGGTCGCGCAGGCCGCCGCCGGGGGCGCGGAGCGGGTCGGAGGTGCTGGCGGCGACGAGCAGCGACCCCGTGCGGCCGAGGACCCGCCGGGCCACGCCGAGGCTGGCGTCGTCCATCCGGTCCGCGTCGTCGACCAGGAGCACGCTGCGGCGCGCGCGCAGCTCGTCCGTGAGCCAGTCGGTCAGCGCCGCCTCGTCCGGCACGCGCACCGACGACGACGCGTGGTCGAGCAGCGCCGACAGCGGCCGGGAGCCGCCCGCGCGCAGCAGGATGCCCGTGACGCCCCGCCGCGAGGCGTCGGCGAGCAGGCCCTCCAGCACCGTCGTCTTGCCCGCGCCGCGGTCCCCGCGCACGAGGACGTCGCGGCCGAGCGGCAGCCACCGCTGCGCCGCCGCCACCGTCAGCCCGAATCCCTCTGCCTCCACCGTCAGCCCTCCGTGTGCGTCGGCCCCCGGGTAGGGACTGTTCCGCGTGGGGCACCACTCAACGGCGGCACCGGGAGCACCTACGCAGTGCGCGGCCGCCCGGCGGGCCCCCGGCGTGCCGCACGGACGCAGCGGTCGTGGCGGGCACCTACCCAGTCGGCGGGAGGGACACCGACCACCCGGGGACCGCCGCCGGCCGCCGCGCAGCCCGCGCCCGCCGGTGCCAGGCTGGAGGGCGCCGCGCGAGGGCCGGCCGGGCCCCCGCCGCCACAGGACCGGAGACCGCGATGTCGTACACCATCGGCTACTTCGTCGGCAGCCTGTCGAGCACCTCGATCAACCGCACCCTGGCGAACGCCCTGGTCGCGCTCGCCCCCGAGCAGCTGGAGTTCCGGGAGATCCCCATCGGCGGGCTCCCGCTCTACAGCCCCGACCACGACGCGGACTACCCGCCGGAGGCCCGGGAGCTCAAGCGGGCGATCACCGAGTCGGACGGCATCCTGTTCGTCTCCCCGGAGTACAACCGCTCCATCCCCGGCGCGCTGAAGAACGCGATCGACTGGGGCTCGCGGCCGTGGGGCACCAACGCGTTCGCCCGCAAGCCCACCGGCATCGCCGGCGCCTCGATCGGCAAGATCGGCACCGCGGTGATGCAGTCGTCCATGCGCAGCGTGCTGAGCTTCCTCGACGCGCCGCAGCTCAACGCCCCCGAGGTCTACGTCCAGGTGGAGGCCGGCACGTTCGCCGACGACGGGACGCTGCTCGACGACGAGCTCGCGCAGTTCCTCCGGCACTACATGGCGGAGTACTGCGCGTTCGTGCAGCGCGTGCTCGCTGCGAACGCGCCCGGGCACATCGGCGACCCGGACGCGATGCCGGTCGCCTGACGGCCGAGGCGGGCGCCGCGACAGCGGTCGCGCCGGGTCAGGCGCGCGGCCGCAGCCGGAGCTCCGGCATCGGCGGCGCCGGCAGCGGCGCCGCCGGGTGCCCCTGCACGCGCCCGAACCCGGGCGCCGGCGCGTCGGGGTCGGCGATCTCCGCCTGCCACCGGGCCCGCGCCGCGACGACCTCGTCGTGGTCCCGCCCGATGAAGTTCCACCACATGACGATCTGCTCGCCGAGCGGCAGCCCGCCGATGAGCAGCACCCGGGCCTCGGTGTCGCCGGTCGCCGCCAGGGTGAGCGTCGTCGCGCCCGGCTCCCGGTACAGCAGGTGGTGGGCGGGCGCCGCGACGCCGTCGACCGCGAGCGCCCCGGCGTCGACGAGCACCGCGTGCTCGAAGGCCGGGTCCACCTCGAACGTGTGCGCGGCGCCGGGTCGCAGCCGCACCTCCGCCCCCACCAGCGGGCTGAACGTCCGCACCGGCGACGTCGAGCCGGCGAGCGTCCCGAGGAAGACGCGCGCCTCCCCGCCGTCGAGCGGGACGACCGGGGGGACGTGGTGCTCGAACGCGGGCGGCGCGCCGCGGTCGGCTTCCGGCAGCACCGTCCACAGCTGGACGCCGTGCAGCACCGTCGTCGCGTCGGTCGAGTCCTCGGAGTGGCTGATGCCCCGGCCGGCGGTCATGAGGTTCATCTCGCCCGGCCGCACGAGGCAGTGCGTGCCGAGGCTGTCCCGGTGCTCGATCTCCCCCGAGAACAGCCAGGACACCGTCTGCAGGCCGGTGTGCGGGTGCGGCGGGACGCGCATCCCGCCGGTCGCCGCGACGTCGTCCGGGCCGTAGTGGTCGAGGAAGCACCAGGCGCCGACGAACGACCGGGCGCGCTGCGGCAGCGTGCGCCGGACCGACATGGCGCGGATGCCGCCGAGCGGGACGTCGCGGGGCTCGAGCAGCTCGAACCCGGCGGGGAGCCCTGCCCCGGGCGCGCCGCCCGGGGTGCACACGCGCTCGGTGGCGACGGCCTCGAGGTTGGTCATGTCGCTCCCGTGATCGCGCTGTCGTGCCGGCCGCGCCCAGGGTACGTCGGGCGCGGCCGCCCACCGCGGCGCCGCGGTCCCCTCAAGACCGGGTGCGCCGAGGCCGATGGACAGGCGATCGCGCCGCGCACCGCCGGCGCCGGGGTCGAGGGAGTCCCGTGCCGCCGTACCGCCTGCTCACCCGCGCGCTCGCCGGCGTGGTCACCGACCGGGTCCCGCCCGGCCTCGTCCAGGTGGCCGTGCTGCTGGGCGTGCTCACGCCGGTGGTGGGGTCGCTGTCCGGCGCGGGCGTCGCGGTGCCCGCCGCGACCGCCGAGTCGCTGCCGTACTACCTCACGGGCACGGCGCAGGCGGTGGTGCTGGCCTGCCTCGTGCTGGTGTGGCTGGTCCCGTCGACGGCCCTCGTCCTCACGGCGGCGGGCACGGCGGTGTGCGGGCTCGCCTCGGATGCGCTCGCCGGGCCGAGCGGGCTGTGGCTGGCGGCCGCGGCCCCTCTCGGCGTCCTGGCCGTCGCGGACCAGCTGCTCGCCGTGCGGCGACGGGCGCTCGCCCGGGCCGTGCTCCGCGACGGGAGCTCGACGGTGACGCTGCCGCCCGTGCACCCCGCGGTGCGCGCCGACCTGCTGCGGACCGGGTGGGGCCGCGGCGCGCTGGGCGTGCTGCTGCTCGCGGCCGGGCTGGCGGCGACCGTCCTGCTCGTGCACGACCACGTGGCGGCGACCCGGTTCCGTGCCGGTGCGGAGACGGCCACGGGCGTCGTCGAGCGGGTGACGGAGGACGGGCTGTCCATGTCGGTGCGGGTGGACGAGGGTACGTTCGACGCGCCGGTGAACTACCAGGAGCGGTCACCGGGCGACGCCGTGCGGCTGCGGTTCGACCCCGTGACCGGGCGCGCGGAGGCCGTCGACGACGTGTTCGACGCGTCGACCGCGCTCATCCCCGTCGTCGGCTGCGGGCTCACCGGCGGGCTGCTGCTCGCGCAGGTGCGCCGGCGCCGGGCCCGCCTCGCCGCGCTGCTGGACGAGCCGCAGCCGGCCGTCGTCGCGCTCGCGCACGGCGCACCCCGGGCGGGCGGGGCGCTGCTCACCCCCGTGGACGACGTCACGCACCTGCTCGCGACCGCTCCGGCCCTGGTGCCGGTCGCCGGGCCGGCGCTCGTCCTGGTCGTACCGGACGACGACCCGGACGACGACCCGGACGACGGGCGCGACGACTTCGACGACGTCACCGACAACCCGCAGGGGCACAAGGCGTGGGACGTCGCCGCCGACGCATGGCACCGCGAGGACGAGGACGACGACGAGCACCGCGTCCTGGTCTCCGAGCTCTCCGACGCGGAGCTGCTCGACCTCGCGCGCGAGGTCGGGGCCGACGACGAGCCGCCCGGTGAGCACGACCCGTTTCGGCCCCCGGCCGGCGACCCGGTGCGCGCCGCCGGCGTCCCCGTGGTGCTCATGGGCCTGGCCGGCGACGACGCCCCGGTCGCGGTCGGCGTCGGCCCGGACGTGTACGTCTCGCTGCGGCCGCTGCGCCCGCCGCGGTGGCGCTGGCCGCGCCGGGTCGCGGTGGCGGAGCGGCCGGGTGCGTGGCGGGCGTTCGCCGACAGCAGGGACCGCGCCGTCGAGCAGCTGGGCCGCCGGGCGGGCCGGTGGCTGCCGTGGGTCGCGCTGCTGCCCGCCGGCTGGGGTCTGCGCGGGGTGGCGCGCTGGGGCGACGCCACGTGGTCGACGGCGGCGGGCCTCGTGTTCGGCCTCGTCGCTCTGGCCTGGTCCGTCTCCGTGTGGGGCCAGCCGCGCGTCGACCTGAGCCCGCGCGGGCTCCGCGTCCGCGGCTTCCTGCTGGACACGCTGGTGCCGTGGAGGCGCGTGACCGGGACCGCGGCGGACGACGAGGCGCTGGTGGTGCGGTACGACGACGACGAGCCGGGCGGCAACGCGATGCTCGTGCCCCTCGGGGGCGGCGGGCTCCCGCTGACCCGCGACGGCGCGACGCCGGCGGAGGTCCGCGCGCGCATCGAGGGGCGGGCGGCCGCGGCCCGGGCCGAGCCGCTCCGCACTCCTCACGGGGCCGTGCCCCCGGTCGAGCGGCGGCCGACGGTCCCGGTGCTGGCAGCCCTCGCCTGGCTCGTCGTATGCGTGGTGGCGGTCGCCGGGGCCTGACCGCGGTCGCGGCCCCGGCGGGGCGTCAGCCCCTCTTCGCCACCTTGCGCAGCACCGCGACGGCCGCCAGGCCGCCCGCGATCCACGGACCCGCCACGATCAGCGGGTCCAGCACCTGGTGCCGCACGTCGACGCGGCCCCGCCGCGAGGCGATCGGGTGCCGGCGCGGCTCGGACAGGATCCCGGTCTGCGTGATCGGGTTGTCGGGCCGGGTCGTCGCGAACGACTTCAGGTGCTCCGTCGTCGACTCGACCCGGTCGGCGGCGATGAGCAGCAACCAGTGCGCGGCGCGGCCCTCGCTGAACCGCTCATAGGCGTACCGCCGGATCGCCCCGGCGGGGCCGTGCAGCGGCTGCGCGGTGCCGAACACCGGCGGCAGCTGCTCGTGCTCGATCGACCTCTCCCGCGGGAACGTCTCCTCCTGGCGGTCCGGGAAGTCCCAGTGGGCGCCGGTCGGCAGGTCGGACCGCTCGCGCGGGTAGGACGGGCGGTCGGCGGGGTCGAGGTCGGCGCCCCACCCGGGGATGCGGGCGCGGAGCTGCTCCGGGGTCTCGGGGAGCGGCGGCTTCTCGGCTCGGTACGGCATGGTCCCGGCTCCCCTCAGTCCTCGTCCGGCACGATGACCGGCTTGATGATGCCGTCGAGCTTCGACGACATCAGGTGGTACCCCTCGGCGATGTGCTCCAGGGGGATGCGGTGCGTCACGATGTCCGACGGCTTCAGGTAGCCGTTGCGGATGTGCTCGAGCAGCCGCGGCCACTGCCGGCTGGCAGGCGCCTGGTTCATCCGCAGCGTCAGGCCCTTGTTCATCGCGTCGCCGAACCTCACGGCCGAGAAGATCGGGCCGTACGCGCCCATCACCGAGACGGTGCCGCCCTTGCGGACGCCGTCGATCGCCCAGTTGAGCGCCACCGGCGACCCGCCCTGCAGCTTGAGCTTGGCCGCGGTGACGTGCTGGATCAGGTTGCCGTCCGCCTCGGCACCCACGGCCTCGATCACCCGGTCGAAGCCCAGGCCGTCGGTCGCCTTCTTCATCTCGACGACGATGTCCTGGTACTCGGTGTAGTTCCGGGTCTCGGCGTAGGCGAACTCCTTCGCCTTCTCCAGCCGGTAGTCGAGCTGGTCGATCACGACGACCCGGCCGGCGCCCATCAGCCAGGCCGAGCGCGCCGCGAACAGCCCGACCGGGCCCGCGCCGAGCACGGCCACCGTGTCGCCCTCGGCGATGTCCGCGAGCTGCGCACCGAAGTACCCGGTCGACAGCGCGTCGGTCATCATCAGCGCGTCCTCGTCGGCCAGCCAGTCCGGGATCTTCTGCGGGCCGACGTCGGCGAACGGCACGCGCACGTACTGCGCCTGGCCGCCGTCGTAGCCGCCCGTGCTGTGCGAGTAGCCGTAGATCCCGCCGATCGCCGTCGCGTTCGGGTTGACGTTGTGGCAGTTCGAGTACAGGCCCCGGGAGCAGAAGAAGCAGGTGCCGCAGTAGATGGTGAACGGCACCATCACGCGGTCGCCGACCTGCAGGTTCTGCACCGACGACCCGACCTGCTCGACGACCCCGATGAACTCGTGCCCGAACGTGTGGCCGATCCGGGTGTCCGGCATCATCCCGTGGTAGAGGTGCAGGTCGGAGCCGCAGATCGCGGCGCGCACGACCTTCACGACCGCGTCGTTCGGGTGCTCGATCCTCGGGACGTCCTTCTCCTCCACCCGGACCTTGTACGGCCCGCGGTAGACCATGGCGCGCATCGGCGTTCCCCCTCCAGCTGCTCGGTCACCCCAGCCTGCGGAACGCGTGGCCGGTGCGCATCTGGAGCGGGTGCTCGGCGGCAGGTGCGACCATCGCTCCGTGCTCACCCGTCCCCCGCGCCGCGCCCGCGCCCTGCTCGGCGCGGCCCTGCTCGCCGCCGTCGCCGCCGTCGCCGGCTGCGGCCCCGCCGACTCCCCCGCGGCTCCGGCGCCGTCCGCGTCCGAGCACCTCGGCGGCCAGCCGACCCCGGACGTGACCGGCGTGGTCGCGGGCGGCTCGCTGACGCAGGCGTCGGACCCGTACTTCGAGGGGATGGGGCTCGCCGGGCTCGGTGACGAGCCGTCGGTGCTCGCGGCCGACGGCTCGCAGGCGACCGTGGCCGACCTGCGCGACGGCGACCGGGTCGAGGTGTGGCTCGGGTCCGAGGGGAGGTGCGCGGAGTCGTTCCCCGTGCAGTGCGACCTGCTGACCGTCCGGGTGACCGAGGCGGCCGCGACTGCGAGCCCGACCCAGGGCTGAGCCGCGTCAGCGCCAGTAGTTGCTCGGAGGTCGGGTCGCCGGGTCGGTGATCTCGTAGCGTCGGGTTCCCGCCCGGAACGACCGGATCCGAGCCAGACGCTGGCTGCCGGCCACGTCCAGCTCGTCCACCAGGGCGCGGAGCGAGGCGCACAGCGCCGCCGACGCGAGCGCCAGGCCGTCCAGGCCGGACGCGGGCAGCTGGTACGTGACGTGGTGCAGCCCGCTGCGCCGGATGGCGTCGCACTCGTCCGGGTCGTCGTACTGGCTGACGTCGTTGGTGACGAAGGCCGCGTACCCCCGCCTCCGGGCATCGCGGAGCAGCGGCACGTCCTTCTTTCCGCGCCACGCGATCGCCGCGACGTGGTCCACCTCGTGCCGAGGCCGGAGGAGCCGCGCCAGGACGGCGTGCAGCGGTTCGGGCACGTTCTCGTCGAGCAGGACCCTCATGCCGCGGTCATGCCCCGTTCCACCAGGTCGGCGAGCACCCGTGCTCCCTCGACGCCGGCGGCGGTGGCCGACGGGTAGAGCTCCAGGATCTCCGCGGTCCCGAGTCCGTCCCGCACCAGGCCGGCCACCTCGTCGAACGGCAGTCGCGTGCCCTCGAGCACCGGGTACCCGCCGCGCACCTCCGGGTCCAGCGACAGCCCACGAGCCGGCGTCCGGAGGTCCGGGACCACCCGGCCGTCGTCCGTGCGGAACTCACCGAAGACGTGCTCCATCACCACCGCGAAGCCCGCCTGCCCGGGGTGCTCGACCACGTCCAGGTAGTCCCCGTCCTGCGTCAGCCAGACGATGGTGCGGCCGCCGGGAGCCGCGCGCAGGGCATGCGCTGACAGGTGGGTCGACGGGTGCTCACGACGGAGGTGCGCGACCGCCCGCCGGATCCGCTGCAGGCTCGTGTCCTTGCGGAGGACGACGAACATGCGGAGAGCGACGACGTCCTCGAACGAGTAGCGCGCGCGGCCGTTCCTGCGGGCGGAGGGCAGCAGGAGCGGCCCCCGACCGCCGCCCGGGTCCTTCCGCCAGTTGCGGAGCTGAGCCACGGTGGCCCCGGTGAGCACACTCGTCATGCCCGTGCTGTACACCGCTCACCCACCTCCGTCGTGTCCGTTCCCGCGCGATTCACCTGGAGTATGCCGTTCGACGGCGTCCCGGGGGAGGCCCATTTCTGGCGCCCCTGCCCTGCGCCCGGGTTCCCGACGGCGACCGAGGCGACCGCCCCGTAGCATCGCGGGCGATGAGCACCGCGCCCCTCGCCGAGCCCGCCCCGGTCGAGCCCGGCGCCGCCGCGCGCGACCTGCTCGCCCGGCACGTCGCCCTCGCGGACCGCGCCCGGGCGGTGCTCGACCGCCTCGACGGCGCGACCGTGCGGGTGGCGGCGCTGGTCGAGGCCGACCGCGAGCAGCGGGTCCGCGCCGAGCTGGGCGTCGTCCCCGTCGAGCAGCTCGGCGCGATGACCGACCGGAACCTGCGGCTGCGGGCCCTGACGGACGCCGGGTACGCCACGGCCGCCGACCTGCTCGGGGTCCCCGCGGCCGCGCTCGACGAGGTCCCGGGCGTTGGGGCGCAGACCGCGCGGAGCGTGGTGGCCGCGGTGCAGCAGCTCGCCGAGGCCGTGCGCGCCGGGGTGCCGGTGCGGCTGGAGGTCGACCGGTCCGGACGGCCCGACACGGCGACGACCGCCGAGGTGCTGCGGCTGCTCGACCGGCTGCTCCGGCTGCGCCCGCTTGTCGAGCCGCACCGCGAGGCGCTCACCGCGTACGCCTCGGCGGTGCCGGTGCACGCGACGTCCGCCGCGCCCGCCGCGGGGCGGCTGCGGTTCGCGCTGTCCCGGCGGGCGACGAAGGACCGCGCGCGCCGGGCGCTGGCAGCCCTGGCGGGCTGGGACGCGACGCTCGACGCGGGCGGCCTGTCCGCGACGATCGAGACCCTCGCCGCCGCCTGCGCCGTCCCCGACACCGACGGCCCGGCGCTCTGGGCAGTGTTCGAGCGCCGGGCGGCCGAGCTGTACGGCGTCCTCGGCACGATCGTGCCGCTCGCCCAGGACGTGCTCGCCGCCCGCGGCCTGCTCACCGCCGAGCTCGCCGAGCGGGTCGCCGCGCACCCGCTGGACCTGTCGGCGGTGCGCGTCCCGCTGCGGGGTTACCAGGAGTTCGGCGCGCGGTTCGCGCTGAACCAGGGCCGGGCGCTGCTCGGCGACGAGATGGGCCTCGGCAAGACGGTGCAGGCGCTGGCCGCGATCGCGCACCTGGCGGCCGGCGGCGAGCGGCGGTTCCTCGTCGTCTGCCCCGCCGGTGTCCTGGTGAACTGGCTCCGCGAGATCGACGCGAAGACCACGCTGACGGGGCACCGCCTGCACGGCCCGGACCGCGCCGCGGCGATCGCCCGCTGGCACGCCGAGGGCGGCGTCGGGGTGACGACGTTCGAGGGCCTGCCGCACGTGCCGCTCGACGGCGCCGACGGGGTGGCGATGCTGGTCGTCGACGAGGCGCACTACGTGAAGAACCCGGAGGCGCAGCGGTCCCGGGCGGTGGCGGCGTGGGCCGCGGCGGTGTGGCGGGTGCTGCTGCTGACCGGCACGCCGATGGACAACCGGATCGACGACTTCGTCGCGCTGGTGCGGCTGCTCGACCCGGACCTGGCGGGGTCGCTCCCGCGGCACCTCGGCCTCGTCGGCGCCGACACCTTCCGCCGGGACGTCGCCCCGGTCTACCTGCGGCGCAACCAGGCGGACGTGCTGGTCGAGCTGCCCGACCTCGTCCTCGTCGACGAGTGGGAGGACCTGTCCCCCGCCGGCGAGGAGGTCTACCGGGCCGCAGTGGCGAGCGGGAACTTCATGGCGATGCGCCGCGCCGCCTGGCTCACGGCAGACCCGGGCGAGTCGACCAAGCTCGGCCGGCTGCGCGAGATCGTCGCCGAGGCGGGGGCGGCCGGGCAGCGCACCGTCGTGTTCTCGTACTTCCGGGACGTGCTGGACGTCGTCGCCGGGGCCCTCTCGCGGCCGGGCGGTCCCCCGGTGTTCGGGCCGCTGACCGGGGACGTGCCGGCCGACGAGCGCCAGGCCGTGATCGACGCGTTCTCGGCCGGGCCCCGCGACGGCGTGCTGGTCGCGCAGATCACCGTCGGCGGCGTCGGGCTGAACCTCCAGGCCGCGTCCGTGGCGGTGCTCTGCGAGCCGCAGCTCACCCCGTCGGCGGAGTCGCAGGCGGTCGCCCGGCTGCACCGGATGGGCCAGGTGCGGGCGGTCGTCGCGCACCGGCTGCTCGCCGAGGACGGCGTGGACGAACGGATCGTCGAGCTGCTGGCCGGCAAGCGGCGGGTGTTCGACGCCTACGTCCGGGAGTCGTCGGTCGCGGCGGCGGCCGTCGCGGCGGTCGACGTGACCGAGGCGGGGCTGGCGCGGGAGGTCGTCGCGATGGAGCAGGCGCGCCTCGGCTACGGGCCGGTGTGGGACGAGCTGGCGGCCGCCCCGGAGTAGCGCGGGGCTACTGCTGCGCGACCCGGTCGGGCCAGGCGCCCTGCTCGCCGCGGTGCCGGACCGCGCGGCCGACGACCAGGCCGGCGAGCGCGCTGGACGCGTTCCTGCCCTCGACGTGCCAGGTGTTCCGGTCGCCCGAGGTCTCGATCACCAGGACGCCGTCGACCTGGCCGTCCGGCTGGTCGCGGCGGACCTCGTAGCGGACCTCCGCCGCGTTCTCGTCGATCTTGTCGGCGTAGACCAGGACCCCGCTCATACGCACTGTGTACACGGTGCGGGCCGGGAGAAGCGAACCGGCTCCTCGTCGCGCTGCAGGGAGGCGGCCGGTCTCCATCTCGCGAGGCCGCGAGCGGTCACGAGAAGAACGAGGCGTCTCGCGGCCAGACCCCGTCACGCCGCCTGAGCCGGAGCGCCTTGTGCAGCACGTTGCGCGCGAGCACCGATCTCTCCTCCTGCCCGTCGACGTACCACTGCTCAGGATCGTCGAGCGGGATCACCAGGACACCGCGGACCGAGTTCGGCTCGGGGCCGAACTCGTACCGGACGACATCGGCGCCCTCGCTCACCAGTCGGCCGAACCCCGTCGTGCCCATCGTCGTCCCACTCCGCGCCGGTACTCAGGACGGCGTGGTGCCGTCCTGCGCGGGCAGCGGCTGCGTGGGCCACGGCCCGACGTACTTGCCCGGCACGGCGACGGGCTCCGGATCTGCGGCCAGTCCCTGCTGGACCAGGCGCACGACGCGCGTGGCGAGCTCGTCCAGGGTGTCGCCCCACTCGGTCGGGGCAGGCGTCGTCCCCGAGGGGTCGAGCTCCTCCAGCACCAGCACGGGGATCTTGGTACCGGTGACGGTGACCTCGATCAGCGCGCGCCAGACCGTGCCGGGGCGGACGACGACCTCGCCCTCCCCGGGGTGCTCCGAGAACTCGGCGATGCTGCGCCCCGTCCGGTTCAGCAGGACGAGCAACCGGGCCGCCGAGAAGTTCTCCGTCGCCACGCGCGCGCTGCGGGAGGACGAGACGACGCCTGCCAGGACGCCGACGGCGTGCGGGAGCGGCTCACCGACCGCCAGCCCGCGGAAGGTGATCCCGTTGAAGGCGGGCAGCTTGGCGATGGCGTCGAGGAAGCTGCTCAGCGGGGTGCTCACCGGCGTCGCTCCTGCTCTGCGCGTGCTGCGCGTTCCTCCGGCGTCGAGACCAGCTCGGTGATCGTGGGCATCCTGCCCTTGCGATCGCTGATGTCCCCCGGGCGCAGCTCGCCGATGCGCCGCCTGCTCTCCTCCAGGGCACGCTGCAGCATGCCCTCGACCTGCCGCTTGCGTTCCTCGGGGGAGAGCCCCTCGAGGTCGTCGGAGCTCCAGGTCCGCGGGTCCGGCCGGGGGTCCTGCGTCGCATCGTCCACCGGGCTCATCGTGCCACCTCCCTCCCGACGAACGACCAGTAGCTGCCGGCACCCTCGCCGATCAGCTGCGCCTCGCGGACCTCGAACACCGTGCCTGGCGGCATCAGGACCTCCGCTTCTCTCCCGTAGTGCGAGAGCGGCTGGACGTCGACCCCGCTGCGCCCCTCGACGGTGACGAAGGCGTTGCCGCCGTTCCGTATCCGGAAGTCCTCGGCGACGCCGGCCTCCGTCGAGGTGCTCCAGAACGCCCGGTCGCTCACGTGGTTCCCGACCTGCTGCCACTGCTCCAGCACCGGCTCGGGGAAGTAGGTACCCCGGAAGGTGGTGTCGCCGTGGGTGGGGAGCTTCGACATGCCCGACACCGCGGAGTCGACCTCGCTCCGGATCCGGACGGCATCGGCGTCCGAGTAGGCCGAGGGGTTCCGGAGGTAGCCGTTCATCTCCTGGTACCCCTGGTCCGTCGTGTACCGGTAGATGTTGCGCACCTCGTCCGGTTCGAGCGTCGGGTGCCGCGCCGCGACCGCGTCGGACCACGCGTCGAGGTCGCCGCCCGGGTTCTTGGGATGGAGCGCGTCGAGGTCGCTGATGTCCGGGAGCGGGCTGCGCGCCGGAACCGACGGCCCATCGGGCACCCGCGGCGCCGACGGCGCCCCGCTCCCACCGGGCAACCGTCCCCGCACGCCCGAGGCGAGCCGCGCGAGCACGTCCTTCATCGCCTCCAGCAGCCCCTTCAGCGACTTCGCCGAGGTGAGCAGGTCCGTCACCGACCGCCCGACCCGCACGGCCAGCGACGACACCCGGGTCGTCACCTGCGACACCACATACGGCGTCGCCAGCCCGACGGTCACGACGAGCTCCGCGGCCCACGAGATGATCGAGCCGACGAGCTGGGCCAGGGTGTCCCGCACCAGGTCGTGCACCACCTGGACGACGGTCGAGCACGTGCGCAGCGCGGACGCCATCGCCGAGGCGGACCCGCCACCGGCGCGCACCCGGTCCGCGAGGTTGTTCGCGTAGGTCGCGTACGCGACGACCGAGGCGCCCGACATCGCCTCCAGGTCGGCGGTCACGATGCGGTTGAGCTCGTCGCCCGCGCCGTTCATCGCGGTCGCGACGTTCTCCCACGTCGCGGCGAACCCGAGGACCGCACCGGCGTCGCCGGTCAGGTCGTTCAGCCAGCCCTTCAGCGGCTCCAGGTGCTCCATCAGCCAGCCGAGCCCGGCCGCAATGAGCGAGCCCAGGGGGTCCATGACGGCCGCGGCGGTGTCCAGCGCGACGCCGACCCCGGAGAGCCCCGCCGCGAGCCAGTCGCCCGACTGCAGGGACGCCGACAGCTGGGTCACGGAGTCGAGCAGGCCGGCGCCGCCGAACGCGGTCGAGGTGTCGACCGGCCCCGCGACCAAGGGGTTGGCCGTCACCGGTCGAGCGCCCGGGCGATGGACTGCATGCGGGCCTCGACGCGCTGGTCGGCCTCGTCGATCGACCGCGCCATCGCGCCCAGCTCGGTGATCATGCCGTCGGCGGCCTCGCGCATCGCCGCGACGGCGTCCCGGGCGGCGCTGTCGACGCCCGAGACGATGCCCGGCAGGAACGAGCACAGGACGCCGAACGCGCCGCCGTGCAGGTCGATGGAACCGGCGGCCGCCTGCGCGGTGCCGAGGTCGCCGGCCACCTGGCCGACGCGCGTGCCATGGCGCCGCAGCACCTCGGTGTCGACCTCGAAGCCCCCGCTCACGCGGTCACCGCAGCCGACCGGCGAGCTCGCCGCGCAGGTGCTCGGTCACCGGCGACTCGTCACCGAACGCGTCGGCCGTGACCGCGAGCGCCTGGCGTCCGGCGTCGCGGCCCGCGGCGCGGACGGTCTCGACGATGAGCGCCGCCAGGTCGCGGGGCGCGAGGTCGGTCGCGCCGTCGGCGAGCTGAAGGTCGACCAGCTGGCCCGACGGGTCGGCCTCGGCGGTCACCTCGCCGCGCGGGCTGCGCGCCCGGCCGCGGAGGCGGTCGAGCGCGTCCTTCACCTCGGCGGCCTTGGCGGCGCGCTCCTGAGCGGCGCGGATGTCGGCCTGGACACGCTCGATCGCGGCGTCCGGGTCGTCGTAGAACGAGGTCACGTGACGCACTGTAACGGCGGCTCCGACCGCCCGCGCCCACCGCGGGCCGGGACCACCCGTCCGGGCGCCGCCCGTGCGCCGAGACTGCGGAACCGGACTGCAGCACGCGCCGCGCGCACAGTCCGGTTCTGCAGTCTCGGCGGCCGATCGGGATCAGGCGGGCGGGGCGGGCGGCGTCGCACCCGCGGGCGTCACGCGCGCGCCGCGGCGGTTCGGGGCCTCGATCGGCGCCGCGTCGACGAAGGCCCGGGCGCGGACGCGGTCGTCCTCGTCGACGAGCCACACGTGCAGCCGCGCCGCCGGCACGGTGCCGGGCGACGGCACCACCACGCGCACGGCCCCACTCAGCAGGTACGGCTCCGCCTTCACGGGCTCGGACTTCGCCGCCGCGGCGACCGGGTCGGAACCGAACGGCGTCCCCGCCGGCACCCACGCCGCCCGCACCCGCCCGAGCAGCGGCGCCGGACCGTGGTGCGACACGTGCACGTCGAGGTTGAGCGGACCGGACGGCACCGGGATGTCCGCGCCGGCGTGCGCCGGGACCAGGTCCAGCACCAGCGTCGTGGGCGCGTTCACGTCCCGCGGGTCGACGCCGCCGAGGTCCTTGGGCCGCCGGTCGGCGTCGCGCAGACCGGCCATCTCGTGCTCGACGTCGGTGAGCTCGGTGTAGACGTACCCGACGAACCGGTCGTGCCGCCGGATCTCCTGGGTCTGCCAGCGCAGGTGCCAGCCGCGCTCCAGCGACGTGAACCCGGCGCCGTACTCGCTGTTCAGCACCGGCACGCCCGTGCGGGGGAACGCCGCCGAGCCGTAGAACGACTTGTCGACGACGAAGTCCGGCCCCAGCTTCACGGGGAAGTCCTCGCGGGTCCCGTCCGCGAGCGCCGCGAGGTTCGCCGCCCAGGTCGCGGGGTCCTCGTCGTAGTAGTGCCAGTCGACCAGGTCGGTGCGGACGTGCGCCCAGCCGGAGTTCTCCACGACCGGCCGGGTGTCGTCGAGCGACCGCAGCAGGTCGTACGCCCGGGCCGCCGCCTCGGCGCGCTCCGGCGACCCCGGGATGTCCCAGTCCAGGCCCCACTCCTCGTTGTAGAGCCCCCAGATGACGATCGACGGGTGGTTGCCGTCCCGCTCGACCATCGGCGCGAGCTGCGCCTCGAACGCCGCGGCCGCGGCCTCGCTGAACCGGCTCGGCGCCGGCGGCTCCGCCCAGACGAGCACGCCCATGCGGTCGGCGGCGTGCAGCCAGCGCGGGTCCTCGAGCTTGATGTGCTTGCGCACCAGCGTGTACCCGAGGTCCCGGGCGAGCTCCAGGTCGGCGAGCAGCGCGGCCTCGTCCGGCGCGGTCGGGCCGGCGCCGGGCCAGTAGCCCTGGTCCAGGACCCCGGAGACGTAGAGGCGCTCGCCGTTGAGCAGCAGGTGCTCGCCCGCCGTCTCGACGCGGCGCAGGCCCGCCGTCACCCGGACCGCGTCGGCGTCGCCCGGCGTGCCGTCGTCGGTCGACACGGCCAGGACGTACAGGTGCGGGTCGGCCGGGCTCCACGTCCGCGGCTGGGCGAGGTCGAGCCGGCCGCGCGCGACGCCGTCGGCGCCCGCCACGAGCGCGAGCCGCTCCCCCGCGGCCGACCCCTCGACCACCTCGACCTCGACCCTGGCCCCGGCCGGGGCCGAGCCCGCGAGCGCGACCGTCACCTCGAAGCCCGCGAGCGAGTCGCCCCGGACCGCGACCGACGCGGCGTAGGTCGACCCGCGCGCCTCCAGCCACACGCTCTGCCAGATGCCGGACGTCGGCGTGAAGGACACCCCGTCGTAGTCGTCGCGCGGGATCGACCGCTGCTTGCCGTGCGGGATCGACCGCTTGTCGGCGGGGGCGTGCACCTCGACCTCCAGCACCCCGGTGGCGCCGGGCGCCAGGACGCCGGTCAGGTCGACCTCGAACGGGGTGTGCCCGCCGACGTGCTCGGCCACCTCGACCCCGTCGACCCGGACGACCGCCCGGTGGTGCACCGCGCCGAAGCACAGCAGCGCGCGCGCCCCGGCCCAGCCCGCGGGGACGGTGACCGACCGGCGGTACGTCGCGTGCTCGAGCCAGGTGCGGGCGACGCCGGAGGCCGCGGTCTCCCAGGCGAACGGCACCACGACGGGCACGGTGCCGTCGGGCAGGTCGAGGTCCCAGGTGCCGTTGAGCGGGACCCAACGGCCGGAGCGGTCGAGGTCGGGGCGCGGGTACTCGGGTCGGGGGACGGCGGGCAGGGCTGCGGTCATCGGTGCGGCCTTTCGAGGAAGAAGAGGAGGTCAGCCCTTGACGCTTCCGGCGAGGATGCCGTTGATGAAGTGCTTCTGGAGGGCGATGAAGACGAGCAGGAGCGGGATCAGCGCGATCGACGCGGCGGCCAGCAGCTCGCCGGTGACGGTGGCGTAGTCGGCGCCGATCCGGTTGCCGGTGATGTTCTGCGCGAGCGTCGACAGCACGACCTGGAGCGTCGCCATCCGCGAGGACGAGGCGGCGACGACCGGCCAGACGAAGTCGTTGTAGATGTTCATGACGGTCAGCACCGCGAGGCCCGCGAGCGCCGGCCGGATCACCGGCAGGACGATCCGCCAGAAGATGCCGAACTCGGTGCAGCCGTCGACACGGGCGGCGTCGAGCAGCTCGTCGGGGACGGCCGCGATCACCTGGCGCATCCAGAAGATCGCGAACGCGTCGACCGCGCCGGGGAGGATCAGCGCCTGGTACGTGTTGACCCAGCCGAGCTCCTTCATCTCCAGCAGCAGCGGGATGATGAGCACGATCGTCGGGAGCATCAGCGTGATCAGCACCGTGCCGAACAGCAGGTCCCGCCCGCGGAACGTGTACTTGGCGAACGCGTAGGCGGCGAGCGGCGCGCAGAACAACGTGAGCGAGCCCTTCACGACCAGCACGACGGCGGTGTTGAGGAACCCCTGGCCGATCGGCACGTCCGCGAACATCCGGCGGAAGTTCTCCAGGGTCAGCGACGACGGGTCGAGCCCGAGCGGGTCGCCGACGATCTGGGTCGCCGGCTTGAACGCGGACACCAGCGCCCACACCACCGGCGCGAGGAACGCGAGCGCCAGGACGAGCAGGAACGCCTGGGTGCCGAGCGGGCCGGGTGCCCAGCGGCGGCGAGGGCCGCGGGCGCGGCCGGCGCGCGGGTCGGCGGGGCGGCGCGGCGCGCGGGGCGCCGAGCCGACGGGACGGGTCTCGGTGGCGGTCATCAGTCCTCCGACCGGAGCAGCCGCACGAACCCCAGCGACAGCGCCATCACGATGATCACGAGCAGGAACGAGTTGGCCGCGCCGGTGCCGAGGTCGGCCCGGTTGATGTGGTCGTACAGGTGCAGGCCGGCGGTGGTCGTCGAGCCGTAGGGACCGCCGTCGGTGACGACGAACGGCTCGGCGAACATCTGGAACACCGCGAGGGTCTGCAGCACGACCGAGAACATCAGCGTGCGGCGGACGAGCGGGACGGTGATGCTGAGGAACCGGCGCACCGGCGACGCCCCGTCGATCGAGGCCGCCTCGTAGACCGCGCCGTCGATGGACTGCAGCCCGGACAGCAGGATCACGACGATGAAGCCCGTGGTCTTCCACAGGAACAGCAGCGCGAGGGTCGGCTTGGCCCACTGGGTCGTCGTCAGCCAGCCGACGTCGGGCAGCCCGACCAGGTTCAGCAGGCCGTTGACCGCGCCGTAGTCCCGGTCGAACACGACGACCCAGATCTGCGCGACCGCCACCAGCGGCGTCACGAACGGCACCAGGAACGCGATCCGGTAGAACCCGCGCATCCGGGTCTTCGCGTTGTCCAGCAGCACGGCGACGACGAGGGCCAGCACCATCTGCACCGGCACGATCAGCAGCCACAGCACGGCGGAGTTGCCGAGCGACGACCAGAACGCCTCGTTGCCGAGCAGGTAGGTGTAGTTGCCCAGCCCGACCCATTCCGCCGCGCCGCTCCCCCGCCAGTTGGTGAAGGACAGCCGCAGGGTGAACAGCATCGGGTAGACGCTGAACGCCACGAAGATCGCGACGAACGGGGCGACGAACACGTACGGGGCCACGGCCCGGGGCAGGTGCGGGCGCCTCCTGCCCCGGGTCGCGACGCGTGCCGTGGTGGCGGCAGCGGTCACTGCCGGTCCACGAGGTTGGCCTGGATGTCGGCGGTCGACTGCTCGATCACCTGGTCCGGCGTGAGCTCGCCGTCGAGCATGCGCTGCACGTTCGTCCCCAGGTAGTCGACGGCGCCCGCCCACCACGACGGCGTCGGCGCGCCGCCGGGGATCTCGGACCCGGCCTCGACCGCGGTGGTCCACAGGTCCTGGTCGCCCAGCCCGGCCACCGGGCCGAACAGCGGCTTCTCCGGGTCGGCCGCCGGCGCGTAGGCCGGGATCGAGGTGGCGAGGCCGTTCGGGTAGGTGTCGTTCGGGCCCCAGACCGCCGAGTAGCCGGCCTCGTCGTACATGAGGAACTCGTAGAACAGCCACGCGAGCTCCGAGTTCTCCCCGGCCTTCGGGAGCACGAACGACGAGCCGCCCATCGCGCCGGACCGCGCCCCGCCGTCCTCCCACGCCGGCAGCGGCATGGCCCGCCAGTCGCCAGAGGTCTCGGTGAGCTGCTGCTCGGGGGCGAACGAGAACCAGATCGCCCACGGGTAGAACACCTGCTGGCCGCTCTCCAGCGGGCCGACGTCGCTGGGCGACAGGTACTCGGCGCGGGTGCCGAGGCCCTCGGTCTGCACGGTGTCGAGCCAGCCGAGGATCTGCCGGTACGCGTCGGAGTCGAGCCGCAGCTCGCCGTCCTCGTCCGCGATCGACGTGCCGAGCTGGCTCGCGTACATCTCGAGCTGCAGCTGGCCGAGGAACGCGCTCTGCTCCAGGTGGATCGGCTTCGAGCCCGGCACGGCGGCCTGGTACTGCCGTGCCGCCTCCAGCAGGTCGTCGTAGGTGGCGATCTGCGTGGCGTCGACGCCGGCCGCCTCCAGGGCGGTCGCGTTGTAGAAGAGCAGGCCCGGGTCGAGGTCGAACGGGACGCCGTAGATGCCGCCGTCGAGCGAGTTCACGTCGATCTTCTGCGGCGCGATGTCGCCGGCGTACGGCTCGAGGACGTCGGTGAGGTCCCAGAGGTAGTCCGCGTACCCGGCGACCTTGGCGTCGTCGAGGAACACGCCGTCGGGGACGTCGGTCTCGGTGATGAGCGTGTTCTGCAGCTTCGCGTCGACGTCGACCGCCTCGTGGTGCACCACGATGTCCGGGTACACCTCGTTGAAGTCGTCGATCACGGCGTCGAAGACGTTGAACAGGTCGCCGGAGCGGTCCCAGATCGTGATCTCGCCGCTGGGGCTGTCGCCGGTCGGGGCCTGGAGGCGGTCGGCGTCGGCCGCGGCGGTGCTGCCGCCGTCGTCGGAGCCGCCGCCGGAGATGGAGGGGCCGCAGGCGGCGAGCGCTGTCGCGGCGGCGAGCGCGGTCGCCACCAGGGCGATCGGGCGTCCGCGGCGGGCTCGCCGGGCGGGGTGGGTCGGGTGCATCGGCACTCCCTTGTGCGATCGGCCGCCGTCCCGCGGGGGGCGCGGGGTGGCGGGTCCGGCGTGCGTCTTTGCCAACGTGTGCAAAGTAGCCGCTCTTTGCACACGTTGCAAGACCCCTATGCTGGGCTTCACCCACGACGAGGAGGTGGCATGGCCGCGACCCTGCGCGACGTCGCCGAGCACGCCCAGGTCTCCGTGCGGACCGTGTCGAACGTGGTCAGCGGGTACACCCACGTGAGCGAGCGCATGCGCACCCGCGTGCTCGCCGCGATCGAGGAGCTCGACTACCGCCCCAACCCCGTCGCCCGCACCCTGCGCACCGGCCGCACCGGCGTGCTCGCGCTGGTCGTCCCCGAGATCGACCTGCCGTACTTCGCCGAGCTCGCCCGCGAGGTCATCAACGCCGCCGCCGACCTCGGCTACCGCGTGATGGTCGACCAGACCGGGCACGACCACGAGCGCGAGCGGCAGCTCCTCACCGGCGCCGACCGGACGATGCTGTTCGACGGCGTCCTGTTCAGCCCCCTGGTCACGCGGTCCGAGCTGCTGGAGATGCAGGGGTCGTCGACCATGCCGCTCGTGCTGCTCGGCGAGCACGACTTCGACGGCCGGTACGACCACGTGGCGATCGACAACGTGCAGGCCGCGGCCGACGCGGTCGGGCACCTCGCCGCGACCGGGCGGACGCGCATCGCGGCGATCGGGGCCCAGCCCGAGGAGTCGTACGCGACGCCGCAGCAGCGGACGACGGGCTACGAGCGGGCGCTCGGGCTGGCCGGGCTGCCGGTCGATCCCGCGCTGCTGCGCGCCGCCGCGCACTACCGGCGGGCCGACGGGTACGCCGCGGCGGCCTCGCTGCTCGCACTGCCCGACCGGCCGGACGCGATCTTCTGTTACTCGGACCTGCTGGCGATGGGCGCGATGCGCGCCGTGTTCGACGCCGGGCTGCGGGTGCCGGAGGACGTCGCGGTCATCGGGATCGACGACATCGAGGAGGGCCGGTACTCGCGGCCCACGCTGTCGACGGTCTCGCTGGACACGCCGTTCATCGCCCGCGAGGCGGTGGCGCGCATCGCGGCGCGGATCGCGGACCCGGACACCCCGGCGGTCGAGGTGACGGCGCCGCACACGGTGCGCGCCCGCGAGAGCACCGGGGCCTGACCCCCGCGCCTGACCCCGGTGCCGACCCCGCCGAGACGGCAGCTCTCGGCTGTGCGCGGGCGCGCTCACGCAGCCGAGAGTTGCCGTCTCGGCGATCGGGGGGGCACTGCGAGGGGCGCTGCCACGATGACCGGCATGGAGACCCCCCGCAGGCCGCGCAACCGGATCGCTCTCGCCGTCGGGGTCGCCGCCGCGACCGCGCTGCTGCTCGCCGCCTGCGCCGCAGGCGTGAACCCCGACGTCGGTCAGGCGCCGCCCGGGGCCGAGGAGCCCGCCGGGTTCTGGCTCGGGCTGTGGCACGGAATCATCCTGCCGGTCACCTGGATCGTGTCGCTGTTCACCAGGACCGTCTCGCCGTACGAGGTGTTCAACTCGGGGAACTGGTACGACTTCGGGTTCGTCCTGGGCATCACGATCGTGTTCGGTGGGCCGTTCGGGGCGGGGCGGGCGCGCCGGCGCTGACGGGCGCGGGTGCGGGTGCCGCCGACCGCGCGACCCGCGCCTCCACCGCCAGCACCACCGCCACCCCGGCCCCGCACAGCGCGAATCCCACGAGCGTGACCGCGGTCAGCGGCTCCCCCAGCCCGACGGCGCCCGCCGCCGCGGTGGCCGGCGCGACCAGGAACAGCAGCGCGTTGAGCGCCGTCACCCCGATCCGGCGCAGCAGCCACCAGTACAGCCCGTAGGCCACGAGCGTCGGGAACACCGCGGCCAGCGCCGTGGCCACCCAGAACGCGCCGTCGGCCGGCGGCGCGAGCTCACCCGCGACCGCCGCCGCGACCAGCAGCGCCGCGGCCGTGACCACCACCTGCACCGTGAGCACGGCCAGCACCGGCGGCCGCGCGGGCGACCGACGCTCGAGGAAGGTCGCCGCCACCAGGCACGCCATCGCGGCGAGCGGCAGCAGGTACGCCGCCGCGGGCGCCTGCGACCCGCCGAGCTGCGACCGCACGACGAGCAGCACCCCGACCGCACCGACGGCCAGGCCGGCCCACTGCGCCCCGCGCGCCCGCAGCCCGAGCAGCGGCCCGACGAGCGTCGCGACGACCAGCGGCTGCACCGCGTCGATGAGCGCCGTGGTCCCCGTCGCCACGCCCGCGGCGATCGCGGCGTACACGAGCACGACGTAGCCGAGCTGCGCGAACAGCCCGATCACCGCCTGCCGGCGCAGGTCCGCTCGCGGGACGTCGCGGGCGGCGCCGGTCGCGAGCGTCACCGCCACGAGGGCGACCGCGACCGGGACGAACCGCCAGACGAGGAGGGTCAGCGCAGGCGCGTCGACGGTCGCCACCTTCGCGATGACGAAGCCGGAGGTCCAGCTCGCGACGAACGCGGCGGAGGCCAACGCCGGCAGCGCGCGACCGAGTACACCGACCTGTCTACTCATGGTCGACGACTATACAGACCTGTATACTCGGCGCCATGGGAACGCCCGAGCCCGCCCCGCTCACCCCCGGCGCCCGCCGCGTGCTCGGCGCCGCGTCGGAGCTGTTCTACGAGCGCGGCATCCACGCCGTCGGCGTCGACACCATCGCCGAGGCCGCCGGGGTCACGAAGAAGACGCTCTACGACCGGTTCGGGTCGAAGGAGGCGCTGGTCGTCGCCTACCTACGGGCGCGGGACGCCCGGTGGCGCGAGCACCTGCTGGCGACGCTGGACGGCGCACCGGCGCCCGGGCCCGACCGGGTGCTGGCGGTGTTCGACGCCGCGGCGTCGTGGTCGACGGCGAACAGCCCGCGGGGATGCAGCGCGATCAACGCCCGGGCCGAGTCGTCCGCCGGCGACGGGGACGCCGTGCTCGCGGAGGTCGCCGCGGAGAAGGCGTGGCAGGTCGGGCTGCTCGTCGACCTGTGCCGGGAGGCGGGGGTGCGGGAGCCCGAGGACACCGCGCGGGCGCTGATGCTGGTGTACGAGGGGGCGATCGTCACCGTGGGGATGGGGACGTTCGACCGGCCGTTCGCGCGGGCGCGCGACGTCGCGGCAGCGCTGCTCGCGGTCTAGCGGAGGACGACCCAGAGGAACGTCAGCGCCGCGACGACGAGCCCGACGCCCGCCGACACCAGCGCGCGGCGCGGCCGGCGGTCGGTCCAGGGCACGATCACCACCGCCGCCCCGACGAGTGCCCCGACGACCAGCGCCGGCCCGATGACGTCACGGACGTCGCCCCGCGGCCCGTCAGCGCACCCCCACACCCCGCACCAGGCGAGGCTCGCCCAGCCGACGGGAACGACCGAGACCACCAGGGCGACCGGCACGGTCCACAGCAGGTCCCAGGCCGGGTGCCGTCGGCGCGCGCTCGGTGCTTCGGCGCGCACCGCGTCGGGCTCGTCCGCCGCCGGGCTCACGGGACGAGCCACAGCCGCACGCGCGTCGACCCGTCGTCGACCTGCGACACGGAGACCCGGGCCGCCCAGCCGTCCGCCGTCCCCTCGGCGCGGCACCGGCGCGAGCAGGCGCCGTCGACGGCGGCGTCGTAGCCCGCCTCGCTCAGCCACTCCTCGAGGTCACCGCTGCTCACTGCGCCGTCGACGACCCACGACCGGTGGACCGACGGGCAGGCGTCGTCACCGAGGCAGAACAGCCGGCGAGGCTCCGACGAGTCCGACGACGGCCCAGCCCGGCCGCCCGGGTCGAAGCGCGCCGCGACGACGCCGATCGATCCCGAGGGCAACGGCGCCGTCGCCACGAACGGGGCGGCGAGGGGCAGCACGAGCGCCGTCGTGAGCACGACCCACCCTCGTCGTCGCACCCGGTCCTCCTCCGCCTCGCGCTCCGCCACGGTAGGGCGCGGCACGGGGCTGCGGGCGTCGTCGGCCTCGCAGTCACCCATGCGGCGGCGCACGTCGCACCGTCGAGCGGGGCGCGCTCCCCCGCGTGGAGCACACGGAAAGACCGCGACCACACCCCCGCCGCGGTGCGACGATGCCGCGATGCGCCCGTTCGAGGACCTGGCCGCCGAGGCCGTCGCCGCCGACGTCACCGGCTGGGGCTTCGGCTGGCTCGACGGCCGCGCCACCGAGGAGCGCCCGCCGTGGGGCTACGCCCGCCTCCTCGCCGACCGCCTCGCGCGCGTCGACTCCGCGCTCGACGTCGACACCGGCGGCGGCGAGGTCGTCGCCGAGGCCCCCGTGCTCCCGCCACGGATGGTCGTCACCGAGGGGTGGCCGCCGAACGCGCGCCGCGCGCGCGAGCTGCTCGGCCCGCGCGGGGTGACGGTGATTGAGCCCGGCGACGGGGTGCGGCTGCCCGATACGTCGTTCGACCTCGTCACCTCCCGGCACCCCGTGCGGCCCGACTGGGCGGAGATCCACCGCGTGCTGCGGCCCGGCGGCACCTACCTCGGGCAGCACGTCGGGCCGCGGTCGGCGTTCGAGCTGATCGAGCGGTTCGTCGGTCCGGTGCCGGGGCTGGTCGCGCGCGACCCCGACGACGAGGCGGCCGACGCCGAGCGCGCCGGGCTGACCGTCGTGGACCTGCGGCGGGCGACCTGCCGGATGGAGCTCCACGACGTCGGGGCGGTCATCTGGGTGCTGCGGAAGTGCGTGTGGTGGGTGCCGGACTTCTCGGTCGACCGCTACGAGGACACGCTGCGGGCGCTCGACGCCGAGATGCGGGCCGGGCGGCCGGTCGTGGCGCACTCGACGCGGCACCTGATCGAGGCGCGCCGGGGGCCGGCGGCCTGACCGGGGTGGCGCCCGTCAGCCCAGGTGCCCGCCGATCGCGCCGGCCCCACCGGTCTTCGCGGCGGTGAGCACGCCGGTCGTGATCAGCCCGGCGAGCGGCGAGCTCGCGACGGTGCCGCCCGCCTCCAGGTGGGCCGCCTGCTTGCGCAGCGCCTCGGCGACCGGGCGTGCGCCGCCGGCGCGGTGCTGCTCGACGGCGTCGGCGAGCTGCCGGAGCAGGGCGGGCGGCTGGGACTGGTCGAGGTAGTCGGTCCGCGCCACGAGCGAGGCGTACAGCGCGCGACCCTGCGGCGCCTTCGCCCTGAGCAGGAGCGCGCCACCACCGTTCGGCACCAGCGACACCGCCGTGCCCGGCTCGAGCCGCACCTCGCGGCGCCACACCCGGCACCGCACGCGCACCAGCGAGCCGGCGACGGGGTCGAGCCACGTCGACTGCCACACCAGCACCACGAAGTACAGCGCCAGCGGGACCATCAGCAGCATGAAGACCCGGTTCTCGGGCTGCGCGACCCAGAGGTAGCCCAGCACGGCGACCACCCCGACGGCCGTCGCGACGATCCACCGCCGCGACGACCGCGACGAGAAGGCCGGGATCCGGACCAGGGTCTCGGTCATCGCGCCCCGGCCGCCGCCGACGCCACCGCCGCCGCGGTCGACACGGCCCGCTCCGCGAGCTCCCGCACCTGCGCCTCCAGCGCCTCCCGGGTGAGCGGCCGCGCGACCACGGGACCCCCGGACGCCTCCCGCGCCGACAGCGCCCACGCCCCGCCCGGCCCGGTGAACAGCCCGAGCAGCTCCGGCTCGCGGTCGTCCGGCACCCGCACGACGACGTCGGCGCGCACCAGCGCGGACCCGAGGTGCTCGACGACCTCGGTCGGCGGCTCGTCGGGGTCGGCGACCGCGATCTCCGGCCCGGTGCCGTCGGCCGTCTCGGGGTGCACCGCCGCGTCGAGCATCAGGTCGCCGAGCGTGCCGGCCGACGCGAGCGCGAACCGGTGCTGCCCGTCGGTCGTGACCTGCTCGACCAGCACGACGTCCCGGACCACGTGCGCGTACCAGTAGTCCTGGCCGAGCACGGTCGACCGGGCGACGCACACCGTGGCCGACGCGCCGCGGCGGAGCGCGACGAGCGACAGCACGTCCTGGCGGACCTGGAGCTCGACGGTCGGCTCGCCGACGGCGGCCGCGAGCGCCGCGGGCGTCGGCGGGTCGACGATGCCGCGCGCGAGCAGCCCGCGGTAGGCGGTGCGCAGGGCGACCTCGCGGTCGGCGTCGGGCAGCGTGGCGAGGTAGGGCGCGACGACGAGGCCGCCGGGCCCGGCCAGGATCGCGAGCTCCTCGTCGGTCAGCACCTCGACCGGCACCGGGGCGCCCGGGGTCTCCGGCGACGCAGCCGCCTCGGGCGCGGCGGTCACAGCAGCCCGCCCGAGAGCACGCTCAGCGCGCCCTTGCCGAAGTCGGACACCGCGTCCTTGGCCTTGTCCACCTGGTCCCCCGCCCAGTCGGCGGCGTTCGACACCGCGTCCGTCGTCGCGTTCCACGCGGTCGTCGCACCGTCCCAGACGGCCTTGCCCGCCGTCGACACGAAGTCGCCGATCGCCTCGCGGTTGTCCCAGATCAGGTTGCCCAGGCTCCAGGCGCCGTAGGCCAGCACCGCGCCGCCCGCGACCGCCAGGCCGACCGGCCCGAGGGCCAGCGCGCCCGTGCCGACGGCGATGAGCGTGCCGGCGCCGGCCGCGCCCGCGAGGCCGAAGCCGCGGGTCGCCCAGCCGCGGGCGCCGTCGTAGCCGCCGCCGGTCACCGTGTCGGCGAGGCCCGTCAGCACGGTCAGCGGCAGGAACGCCTTGCCGGCGGTGCGCAGCAGCCCCGCGCCCCGGGCGCCGAGCAGCTTGGTCATCCACTCGGCCGCGGGCTTGCCGTTCTTGAACACGTCCATCGCGGCGTCGGCCTTGGCGAAGTTGTCGAGCATCGCCTGGTAGTGCGTGATCGGCGCGCCCGAGGCCCGGAGGAAGTCCAGGAACGCCTTGCCCTTGGTCGCCGACTTCATGACGCCCTTGATCACCTGCGCCAGCGCGACGCCGCCGGCGCCGACCGAGCCGAGCGCGCCGATGACGTCGCCGCTGGCGAACGCGCGCTGCAGGTAGGCGTCCACGGCCGACTGCAGCGTCTGGGGCACCTCGACGGCGGACAGCTTGTCCGCCACCTGCTGGTCCGTCGTCGCCACGTCCTGCAGCGACGTCGCGATGGCGTCGGCGTGCTCCTGCGCCTCCGCGTTGAGGGCGCGCTGCTGGGCGTCCCGCTGCGCGCCGGCGCCGTCGGGGTCGCCCGCGGCGGTCATCACCGGCGGGAGCGTGGGCGCCGTGACCCGGCCGTCGCCGGCGACGGTGAACCCGGCGGCGGTCGCGGCGTCGACGGTCGCGAGCACCGCGGACTTGGCCCGGCCGAGGTCGGTGGCCCCCGAGGCCAGCGCCGAGCGCGCCGCCTCCAGGGCGTCCGCGAGCGCGAACCCGGTGGTCGCCTCGCTGGCCATGCGCTGCGCGGCGGCCTGAGCGGCGTCGCCGTCCCAGTGGTCGCCGAGGCGGGTCATCGCGGACTTGGCGGCCTGCACCTGCGCATCGACCGCCTCCTGCGCGGTGCCGACGCCGGTCGCGGCCTCCGACAGCGCCTCGGGCCGCCAGCTCCGCACGACCTCCAGGGTGAGCGCGGCCATCAGAACGCCCCCATTGCGCCGAACCGGGTCTGCACGGACCCGTCCGCCGCGCGGTAGCTGTCCGCCGACCCGGAGGCGCTCGCCGACATCCCGCGGATGTTCTCCCCCAGCACCTGCACCGCGGCGCCGACGCGCGTCGAGACCCACACGGCCGCGTCCGGCACGGCCGAGCCGGGCAGCGCCGCCTCGATCCCCGCGAACGCGCCGGCGACGTCCAGCGCCTGCAGCTCCGACGCCACCGTCTCCAGCTCGGACGCGGCGGTGTCCAGCGCCGCGATCGAGACGTCCACACTCATGCGTTCCGTACCCCCGGGTGTTGCGGTCGTGCGCGTGTCAGAAGGTCATCGGCGAACTCAGAAGTCGCCGAGCGAGGTGAGGGCTCCCCCACCCCCCAGTCCCATGTACCGCCCCAGCGGCGACGACGCCACCGGGAGCCCGGCATCCAGGTGATCCGCGTGCGCCCGGAGCGGGGCGATCACGGCGGTGGTCTCGCGGGTGCCGCGGGCCTCCAGCTCGTCCGCGAGCGCGCGCGCGACCGCGGCGGGGACGCCCAGGGCCGCGCCGTCGTGCACCTCGATCAGCGGGAGGAACACCCGCCGCCAGCCGCGCTCGACCATGAGGCCGGTGCGCTTCTTGCTCGACGTGAGCGCCAGCAGGACCCGGCGGTCCAGCGTCACGGGCTTGGTGCGCAGCGAGCGGCGCTCCGGGTCGAGCACGCCCGTGCCGCGGTCGAGGCGGGCGACGACGGCGCCGTTCTGCGCCGGGTCGAGCGCGCGGACGGCGACGACGCCGCCGCCCAGCGGTGCGGTGCTGCTCACGTTGAACTCTCCCGGGGGACGGCGGCTGGCCTGCCGCGTCACGGTATCAAGGGGCCGAGCGGGGCAGCCCTTTCACGCCTCGGGGTCGAGCGACATCCCCCACCACAGACCGCCGAGCATCACCGCGAGGACCAGCAGCGCCCACCCTGCAGCGGCCAGCTGGAGCGTCGGGGTCGGGTTCGCGCGCCACCGGCGCTCCGCAGCACCGAACGGGATCGTGAGTGCCCACCCCAGCACGAGAGAGGCGCCCGCGACGACCCGGTGCACGCCGCCGCCGACCAGCACCAGGACACCGATGAGCAGCAACGGGCTCGCCGCGACGGGCCAGAGCCATCGACTGGTCAGCAGTGACTTCACGGGTTCCGTCCTCCGGGTGACTGACGCGCGGTTGGGCATCGGGCTCGCTCGACTCGCTAAGGTCAGGCTCCATGACCGACGCACAACTTCTGGCCGGATCGCGCCTCCGGACGGCGCGGATCGTCTCCGTCGGCATCCTGACCGCGGTCGCCCTGGGGACGATTCTCGCCCTGGTGACCTATCCCAGCTGGCAGCTGGCTCTCGCGGCGGTCTGCGTCGTCCCGTGCCCCGTCATCCTGTGGTTCGGGCTGCGCCGCTGGTTGACCCCGTTCGCGCCGGGCGTCAGGGCGACCACCTATCTGATCAGCGCCGTGCCCCCGGTGCTCGTCATCGCACTGCTCGCCGTCGGTGGTTGGCTGCTCAGCAGCGCCCCGATCTGAGACGACACCCACCGAGCACTCAGCGCTCGGGCGGTTCGGACGACCCCCGGAGCGTTCGCTCGCCGTCGGCCGCGAGATCCGATCGCTGCTCCGGCGTCATCCGCGCCCACGCGTCGGCCATCTCGGTGACAGCAGGTCCGACCACCCCGGCGAACGCCGTCGTCCGTGCGGCGTCGCGAAGGCTCCTGCGGCCTGCGAGCACGTCGTCCAGGATCGAGCCGAGCTCGCTCCCGACCGCACGGTCCCGGAGCGCGGTCAGCTGTGCGCGCAGCTGACGGTCGAGTGCGGGGTCCGCGGCTGTGATCCCCAGGAGCGGGGGTGGGGTGTCGCGATCGTCGGTCACGAGAGCTGTCGATTCGTGTAGGAGCCCGAGGGGAGGGGCTGGGTCGAGAAGCCGTGGATCGAGCCGAGGAAGCCTGCGCTGAGGCCGACGACGCCGTTCATCATCGCGACCGCGTTGCCGTGCACCTGCACCACCTGCATCCAGGTCCGCGCCGCCTGCGCGATCGAGAACGCAGTGGCGCCGCCGCCGACGATCCCGCCGACGACGGTCCAGGAGGAGGCCGCGGCAGCTGCGGCTGACACAGCGGCTGCGAGCGCCCAGTCGAGCATCATCCCCATCAACGACTCCAGCGTCGCCTGCGTCGATTTCATACCCTGGGCGACGTTGTCCACCTCGCGCGCGATGTCGCGCAGCGGGCCGGCCTGGTTGTTGACGGCGTCTTCGAGACGGCTGAAGTACGCGGAAGCCGCCTCGGCTGCCTCACCGGTCCAGCCCGCCCGGAATGTCTCCCGCGCGTGCCGCAGTTCGACGGCCATGGCTTCGTGGTACTCACCCAGGTGCTCGAGCGCGGACGACGCCGTCGACATGCGCTCCCAGTCACCCGAGAAGTGCTCCGCGACCCACGCGACGGGGTCCGTCCCGCAGACCTCCTGGATGATGCGGAGCAGCCAGTAGCTGGGGCTGATCAGGTCCGGGAAGTTCATCACCGTCTCGACGAAGTCCGGGATCGGTGCCGACGGCACCGGCACGACCAGCTCGCGGGACGGGTCGCTCATCGAGGTTCCTGACGCGCGTTGCCGTACTGCGAGGTCGGGACGTAGTGGTAGAGGCGGTCCATCGTCGCGGCGGTCGCGTCGTCGGTCGTCCGATAGCTCGCAGCCGTCGCCCGCACCTCCTGCGCCGACGACTCCAGGACCGTCCCCAGATGCGCGAGCTCGGACTCGAGCGCGGTCCGGATTCCGTCCAGGACGCCGATCGCGGTGATGAACAGACCGCTGTCACCGAGGCCGTCCAGCTTGATGTGCTGCGCGACGTAGGACTCCGCGGCCGTGATCGACGGACGCAATCCGTCCAGCTTCACAGCGGCGTCATCCAGCGCTGCCTCATCGACACGAAAACTCATGTCAGCCCCCTTTCCGCAGGCCACGTTAGCGGGCCGCTCGGCTGCAACTCACGTCCGTCACCCGAACGCTGTGGACGACGCCTCCGGAGAGGTGGCGAGGGCGAGCGGGAGCCCTGCAGAACCGGGCCCGGGCCGCCGCTGGGAAGGACCGTCCCACAGCTCCTGACCGATCGGACCGATCCCGGTCAGCCGGGTGGTGCTGCAGTGCCTCGGGTGCTGAGCCGGTCTACCGTGGACCGCGGGTGGCCGACCTGACGGTAAGGCCAGACACGGATCGGGTTCCTGCTGCGGCGGGGGCCCGAGACGGTCAGGAACGAGACCCCGGCCTGTCACCACCCGCGCTCAGCCCAGGTCGACCTCCTGGCGCGCAGCCTCCCGCGCCACCCCGTCGACGACCTCGAGGTACGGCCCGCTGACGCTCACGCTCATGTCGCGACCCCCGGGGTCGGACCCGGAGACGTCGAGCCCGTCGCGCTGCCCGGCGGCCCCGCCGATCGGGTTCACCTGGACGTCGGTGACGCCGGCGTCCTCCAACGCGGCGACGAGGTCGTCGGTGTCCGCCTGCGCGCCGGTGGCGATCACGGTGACGGTGTACCGCCGGCGGTCGACGACGCCGTCGCCGCCCATGTCGAACTCGCCGTAGGCGTCCTGGACCTGCGCGCCGAGGGCGTCGACGACGCCGGGCAGCACCTGGCGCGCGGCGTCGAGCACCTCGTCCCGGCTCGCGTCCAGGTCGTCGGCGGTCGCCCCGCCGCCGCCGCTGCCGCAGCCCGACAGCGCGAGCGCGGACAGCGCGACGAGCACCGCTGCCGTGCGCACGTGACGGTTCACCACTCGGGCCTCCTGCCCTCGAACGACTGCGGGTCGCGGGTCGCCTCCGGGTCCACCGGGCCGTCGTACCAGGGGTCGTACGAGTGCTCCGCCGCGATGACCTCGTCGTAGTCGCCGACGACGATCTGCCCGATGTTGTACAGCGACTCGGTGCCCGGGTCGAAGTACTTGGTGTGGTCGCCGAAGTTCCGCATCACGTCGGCGCGAGTCGTGGACTCGGCCTGGAACCGGTTGGCGCCGAAGTCGTCCTCGACGATGTCGTTGCCGAGGCCCGCGCCGCCGAGCATCCAGCCGCCGACCCAGCCGTCGTCGGCGAGCGCGGCGACCAGGTCGCGGCTGTTGTTGCCCGCCCAGACGTGGTCGGCGCCGACGCCGAGCTCGGAGGCGTGCTCGACGCCCCCGCCCGCGCCCGGGCTGCCGACCAGCACGATGTCGTCGGCAGCGAGGCCGTGATCGGTCGCGCCGTGCGCCGTGGTGGTCGAGCCGTAGCTGTGCCCGATGACGGTCAGGTGTGCGGGATCGCCCTCGCGGGACGCGCGCAGGCCGTCGATGTACCGCGACAGCAGCGCACCGCCCTCCTCGGCGCGACCCTCGGTCGCCACGGTGGCCGAGTCCCAGTCGCTGGGGGCGTCGTAGCCGATCCACATGATCGAGGAGGCGGTCGAGTACGGGTCCGAGAGCCGCGCGGACTCGTAGATGTTGTAGGCCGCGTCGGCGTTGCCGCCGGCTTCGGTGCCCCGGCTGGTGAGGCCCGGGACCATCACGGAGACGTGGTCGGCCGTGTCGGGGTCCCCGAACGCGATGGCGACCTTCCCGTCGCCGCCGAACGCCGTCGCGTCGTACAGGTGCAGCAGCGGCACGAGCGGCTCGCCGGTGACGGGGTCGACGCGCTGGGCGCCCTCGTCCAGGGCGGCCTGCGCGGCGCGGGCGTTGTCGAGCGCCTGGTAGTCCTCGAACAGCCGCTCACCGCGCTGCTCGCGCAGCTCCATCGCCTCGAGGTCGGTCTCGAGCAGCAGCCGGTTGGCCTGGTCGCGGGCGAGCGCCGGGATGCCGTCGGTGTTGCCGACGAGCTCGGGCCGGGCCGCGAGGACGGCGTACTGCTCCTCCTCGGTCAGCGACGCCCACCACGCGGCGACCTGCTCCGGGGTGCCGCCCTGCGACGGGGAGCCGGGCCGGCCGAGGGCGTCGTCGGCGAGGTCGATCTGCCCGGAGACGGCGGCGCGCGCCTGCGCGAGCGTCGAGTAGGACGAGAACGCGTCGAGCATCGCCTGCTCGGCGGTCGCCAGGTCGCGCACCAGGGCGTCGACGTCCGCGACCACGCCGTCGCGGCGGGTCGCCAGCGACGCCGCCCGGGCCTGCAGCTCCGCGACCGCGGCGTCGTCCACCTCCCCCGCGGACCGGATGTCGGCGTCGAGGTCCTCGCGCGCCTCGTGGTACGACGACCGGGCCTCGACCAGGTCGGTGCGGCGCCGGAGCAGGTCGGTGAGCGCGTCGGCGTGGTCGTCGGCCGCGCGGGCGACCTGCCGCAGCGCGACGCCCATCGCCTGCGCGTCGGCACCGGCGGCGCGGACGTGCCGGCCGTACGCGGTAGCGGCCTCGCCGGACCAGCCGTCGAGGGTGGAGGAGTCGAGCGCGAACGTGTCGAGGTCGTCGAGGTTGACGGCGCTCGCCAGCAGGTCCTGGGCGAACGCGGCCACGACGGCCGGGTCGCCCTCGACGGCAGGGATCGCGTCGATCGCGGGCGGGATGTCGATGGTCACCGTGGTCACGGGGTCCCTCCCAGCCAGGACTCGAAGGTCTCCTGGGCCGCGACGTCGGTGACGGCGTAGGCCTGCTGGGCGTCGCGGAGCCGGGTGCCGATCTCCTCGGCGCGGTCGGCGACGTCGCCGAGGACCGTGCCCCACGCGGACGTCCACGACGCGGCGGCACCGGCGACCGCGGGGGTGAAGCCGGAGGTGGTGGCGTCGGCGACCCGGTCGCGCGCGGTGCGCACGCGCGAGCCCTGGTCGGTCCAGTCGTCGGCGGACAGGCTGAGCGTGTACGGGTCGACCTGGATCTCGCCGCTCACCGGTCGCCCTCCGTCCCGGAGACGAGCGCGCGAGCGGTGGCGGTCGCGACCGGGAGGTTCCGGCCGCGCACGGTCAGCAGGACGGCGTCGTCCAGCCAGGCGACGCGCACGGAGCGGTCGTCGAGGGCGGCGAGCAGCAGCGGCGTCACGCCCGCGTGGTCGAGGTGGCCGTCCCAGCCGTCGGCGCGCAGCCTCGCGGACAGGGCGCGGCCCACGACGACGCCGGCCTCGGGGCCGTCGATCGGCAACCGCGTCTCGGCGACGGGCACGACGTGCGACGCGGGGGCGCTGCGCCAGGTGGTGCGGGGGGCGGGTGCGGCGTCCGCCGGGCCGGCGGCGGCGAGGAGCCCGGCGAGGACGGCCTCCACCCGGGACCGCTCGGCGTCCAGCGCGGCGTCGGTGACGGGGACGGGCGCGTCGGCCGGCTCGGGCGCCGGGGCCTCGGGCGGCAGGACGACGACGTCGACGTCCGGGTGGCGCTCGTGGACGACGCGCAGCAGCGGGGCCTGCGCGAGGGGGTCCTGCGGGTCGGTCACGGCGTCACTCTAGGGGGACTCCCGCGCGGGGGCGCGGGAACGGCGCTCTCTACGACCGGGGCGAGGTCAGCGCCAGCGGTAGCTGAACGCCCAGTCCAGCGCCGCGAGCGCCTGCGGGCCCAGCTCCGGGTGCCGCGCCCGCAGCGTCGCCGCGGCCTCCGCGCAGCCGCCCTGGTACCCGTGCCGGTCCCAGTCGACCTCGTAGCCGGTCATCTCGGCGTCGATCACCCGCACGCGCTCGACCAGCTCCGCGGGGTCGCCGTCGACGTGGAGCGCCGCGACCGCCTGCTCGTCGGCCCACGGGAACGGCGAGCTGCCGTAGGAGAGGTAGGCGACCACCGCGGCGCTGAGCGCCTCGTCGACGACCTCGCTGCCGGCGTACGGATCGCCCTGCGGCGGCGCGGGCGGCACGCCGCGGGGGCCGAGGCCGGCCGGCGCGGGCTCGGGTCCGGCCGGGAAGGAGAACCGGAGCTCGTCGCCGCGCGCGCGGCTCGCCCACGTGTGCACGGCTCGCGACGCCCGCACCAGCTCCTGCAGCGGCTCGCCGTCGAGGTGCAGCGCCCACGGCGTCCCCGGGTCGAGGACCAGGCGCCGCACGTCGGCTCGCCGCAGCGCCGAGGCCAGCCCGCGCACCCGCAGTCGGCCGGGCGCTCCGACGAGTGCCGCCGCATCCGCGCCGGAGTGCAGGACGAGGACGCCGTCGGCCGCGGCGGTGCGACCGGTCGGCGCCAGCACGTCGTGGTGCAGCAGGGCGGTGCGGATCAGCGGGGTCGGGATCACGGACCGGTGCGCGAGCAGCGTGCGGAGGGACGTGGCCCGGATCCAGCGCTCGTGGTCGCGCCAGGTCGGGTGCAGGGCGTCGGCGTGCTCGTCCGGGACCGGGGCGACGGACCGCTCCGTCACCTCCCAGAGCGTCGCGCAGCCCGTGCACCGCCACAGCCAGAGGCGCGTCTCCGCGAAGTCGAGGAGGAAGGGCTCGTGACCGGCGGTGTCCGCGAGCTGCCGGCACGCGCGGCAGCCCGCGGGCGCGGTGCCGCTCACCGGGCGGGGCCGGGCGGCGACCAGGCACGACGTGCGCTCATCCGGGCACTGTAGGGCCGCCCGGCGCCCCGCGCGGTCGACCGTCTGAGCCGCCGCGACGTCCTGGCAGGGGCTCGGCAGGGCGCCGCGCGCTGCTCGGGCGTGCGCGTAAACGATGCGTTACATGCTTGATTCTGATTGCTTGGAGCGCTTACGCTCGTCTTCACGCAGCGCAGGGTGCACAGTCGCACCCCTGACGCCAGGACGAGAGGTGTGTGATGTCCAGCTCAGCCACCCGGGAACGAGGCCAGTCCTCCCCGGCCGAAGCGGAGGGCGAGCCCCGGGCCCGCCGACCGATCCACCACCGCGAGAAGTGGGCGGCGCTCGTCCTCCTCGTGCCTGCGATGGTCGGCTTCGTCGTGTTCTGGATCCTGCCGAGCGGCCGGAGCATCTGGTACTCGCTCACGGACTTCGACCTGCTCAACGACCCGCAGTTCATCGGCCTGGACAACTACCGCGAGCTGCTGACCGACGAGGTCGCCCGCAACTCGCTGGTCGTCACGATCCAGTTCGTCGTCGCCAGCGTCGTCCTCGGCACGGTCCTCGCGCTGCTGACCGCGGCCCTCATGCAGCGGCTGCGGCTCAAGACCTGGGTGCGGTCGATCCTGCTGCTCCCGTGGCTCGTCCCGAACGTCGCCATCGCGCTGATCTGGGCCTGGCTGCTCGACGGTCAGCTGGGCTACCTGAACCACCTGCTGCACGCCGTCGGCCTCCCGGGCGTCTCGTTCTACAACGCCAGCCAGGCCATGCCGATCATCATCGCCATCGGGATCTGGTCGGGCCTCGGGTACACCGCGCTGCTGCTCTACGCCGGGATGACCCAGGTGCCGAACGAGATGTACGAGGCCGGCGCGATCGACGGGGCCACCGAGAAGCGGATGTTCTTCCAGATCACGCTGCCGCTGATCCGGCCGGTGATCGCGCTCGTCGTGGTGATGTCGGCGATCGGCTCGTTCCAGGTGTTCGACCTGGTGCTGATCGGGTACGGCGGCAACCCGATCCCGGCCGTCCGGACGATCTTCTTCTACATCTACCAGCAGTCGTTCGCGTTCTTCCGGATGGGCTACGGCAGCGCGATCGCGCTGGTCCTCGCCGTCATCCTCGGCGCCCTGACGGCCATCCAGATGCGAGCGATGCGCGCCAACCGATCGGACCTCTCGTGATCAGCACCCCCGTCCCCGACCTCGCCCCGTCGAAGAAGAGCGCGCCGACGGGCTCCCCCGCCGGCCCGCGCCGCTCGATCGCCCGCGGCGCCCGCCGGGTGACCCCCGGCAAGGCGGTCGCCTGGACCGTCGTCGGCCTGCTGGTGCTCGTCTCGGTCTTCCCGTTCTACTGGATGGTCCGCACGGCCTTCACGCCCGCGGCCGAGCTGATCCGCGACTCCAGCCAGCTGGTCCCGTCGAACCCCACGTGGATCAACTTCGCCCGCGTGCTCGGGCTCACCTCGATGGAGGAGTCGGTCGCCGCCGGCGGCACCGGCGCGACGCTCGACTTCGTGCGCTACACGGCGAACACGCTGTTCTACGCGGGCTCGATCGCGGTCGTGCAGACGCTCGCCTGCGCCATGGCCGCGTACTCGTTCGCCCGCCTGCGGTTCCGCGGGAACAGCGCCCTGTTCGGGCTGTTCCTCTCGGGGCTGCTCATCCCCGGCATCTTCACGCTGCTGCCGAACTTCGCGCTGATCCGGTCGCTGGGCTGGCTCAACACGTTCCAGGGGCTCATCGCCCCGGCGATCCTGGTGAGCCCGTTCGCGATCTTCTTCCTCCGCCAGTTCTTCCTCTCCCTCCCCCGCGAGGTCGAGGAGGCCGCCGCGATCGACGGCGTCGGCGTCTTCGGCCGGTTCTTCCGGATGACGCTCCCGATGAGCCGCGGCCCCGTCGCCACGATGATGCTCATCACCGTCGTCGGGGTCTGGAAGGAGTTCATGTGGCCGCTGGTGGCCGCGAACTCCGACGGGACGCGGGTCCTGACCGTCGCCCTCCAGCGGTTCCAGGCCCAGTCACCGAACACCTCACCGGACTGGACGGGCCTGATGGCCGCCTCGACCGTGACGGTCATCCCCGTCTTCATCCTGCTCGTCCTGCTCGGGCGGCAGCTGGTCCAGTCGCTCAACTTCTCCGGCGGCAAGTAGCCGCCGGCGCCGCGCCCGCCCGTTCCCCGCCCCACTCCCCCGTCCGGTCTGGCGAGAGCCTGCCCGGAACCCACTGGAAGGAACAGCAATGCTGCGTTTCGCACCGAAGACCGGACTGAAGGTGGCGGCGCTCTCGGCCGCCTCCGTCCTCGCGCTCACCGCCTGCGGGTCGGGCGGCGGGGACGGCGACGGCGGCAGCGCCGGCGGACCCGTCACGATCGAGCACTGGCTCTGGGACGACGTCCAGCGGCCGATGTACGAGGCGTGCGCCACGGCGTTCACCGAGGCCAACCCCGACATCACCGTCAACATCACCCAGACCGCCTGGGCGCAGTACTGGTCGAATCTCACGACGAACTTCGCCTCGGGCACCGGCCCGGACACGTTCACCATGACCGTCCAGTACGTCCGGGAGTACAGCAGCCTCGGCCAGCTCGCGGACCTCGACGAGATCGGCGCCACCGACGGGATCGACTTCGACTCCTACGTCGCCGGCACCGCCGAGAACTACCTCGTCGACGACACCCGCGTGGGCCTCCCCCTCGACTGGGACATCGTCGGGATGGTCTACGACGAGACGGCCGCCACCGAGGCCGGGTACACCAAGGACGACATCAACGCGCTCGAGTTCGACGGCACCGGCGAGGACTCGTTCACCGAGTTCATCAAGGCGATGGCGCTCGACGGGAACGGGAACAACGCGCTCAGCCCCGCGTGGGACGCGGGCAACGTGGTGCGGTTCGGGATGCTCCCGGAGTGGGCCGACGGCTTCACCGGCCAGAACGGCTGGGGCAACCTCGCGCACGCGATCGGCTGGGAGTTCTTCGCCGAGGACGGCAGCCTGAACTTCGACGCCCCCGAGCTCGTCACGACGCTCGAGTGGTACCAGGACATGATCGACCTCGGCGTGATGCAGACGTTCGACGAGACCTCGACCCTGGGCCAGCACCCGACCATGGAGGCGGGCCTCGCGGGCACGACCCTGGCAGGCTCGTGGAACGCGTCGAACTACCTCGCGGACACCCAGGAGATCGACTTCGCCTGGGCCAAGGTCCCGGAGGGCCCCGCGGGCCGGTTCGCCGCGACGAACTCGCTCGCCGGCGTCGTCTGGAACGGCTCGCCGAACAAGGACGCCGCCGCGAAGTGGGTCAACTACCTCGGCTCCCCGGAGTGCCAGGAGGCCACCGGTGAGTTCGGCATCGTCTTCCCCGCCGTCCAGACCGGGACCGACGCCGCCGTCGAGGCGAACGAGGCCAACGGCGCGGGCGTGCCGGAGTTCGCGGAGATGGCCGCGGCCGGCGAGTCGTTCCAGCTGCCGTCCTTCACCCGCAACGCGGAGGTCCGCACGGTGATCCAGGACGCGATCTGGGCGATCGCCGCGGGCGCGGACGTCGAGTCGACGCTCGCCACCGCCAACGACGCGGCGCAGGCCCTCGTCGACTGACGGTCCTGACGTCGGGCGGGGGCGGCACCCGCCCCCGCCCGACGTGCACCACCCCACCCCCGAACGGAAACGAGCTCGACGTGAACCACGCCCCCGCCGCCGCACCCCCGGCCGCCGACGCCGCCGCCGAGACCGGCAGCCCGCTCACCCTCGAGCTGGAGCCGGGCGAGCGCTGGTGGGGCGGCACCGTCAAGGACGCCGTGCAGATGCCGTTCGGTGCGACGAGCACCTACGCGGTCGACCTCGCCGTCCCGCGGCACGACCCCGCGTGGGACAGCGCGGAGGACTCCAGCCAGGCGGCCCCGCTGCTGGTCTCCACGCACGGGCGGGTCGTCACCTCGCCGCGCCCGTTCGCCTTCCGGTTCGCCGACGGGCGGCTCGAGGTCGACGGCACCGACGTCGCGGTGCTGCGCGGCGGCAGCACGCTGCGCGAGGGCTTCCGGGCCGCCTCGGCCCAGCTCTTCCCGCCCGCCGGACGGACCCCCGCGCGGCGGCTGTTCGCCGCGCCGCAGTACAACACCTGGATCGAGACCCCGCTCGTCCCCTCCGAGGAGTCGGTGCTGGCCTACGCGCGCCGGATCCTGGACGCGGGGCTGGAGCCCGGCACGATCTTCATCGACGACAACTGGGCGCCGGACTTCGGCACCTGGCACTTCGACCGCGGGCGGTTCCCGGACCCGGAGCGGCTGGTCCGGACGCTGGCCGACTGGGGCTTCGACGTGATGCTCTGGGTCGTCCCGTTCATCAGCCCCGACTCGAAGGCGTTCCGCGACTGCGAGCGCGACGGCCTGCTGGTCCGCGACGCCGACGGTGGCACCGCGGTCCGCCGCTGGTGGAACGGCTACAGCGCGCTGCTCGACCTCTCCTCCCCCGCGGCCGTGGCGTGGTTCACCGACCAGCTCGACGCGCTCGTCGACATCGGCGTGGCGGGCTTCAAGTTCGACGCCGGCGACGTCCGCGACTACCGGCCCGACGACCTGATCGCCGAGCCGTGCGAGCCGGTGGACATGTCCGAGGCCTGGGCCCGGCTGGGCCTGCGCTACGCCCACAACGAGTACCGCGCCTGCTGGCGGATGGGCGGGCAGCCGCTCGGCCAGCGGCTCCGTGACAAGCCCCCGACCTGGGACGGCGCGGGCCTGGGCTCGCTGATCCCCGAGATGCTCGCGCAGGGCCTGCTGGGCCACCCGTACGTCTGCCCGGACATGGTGGGCGGTGGCGAGGTGGGCGCGATGGGCGGGATGGGCGACCGCCCGGCGGGCGACCAGGAGTTCTTCGTGCGGTACGCGCAGATCGCCGCGCTGTCGCCGATGATCCAGTTCTCGGTGAACCCCGCCCGCGCCCTCGACGCCGAGCACCTCGCCGCGGTCAAGGACGCCCTGGCGGTCCGGGCCGAGCACCTGCCGCTCATCCTGTCGCTCGTGGACGAGGCCGCGGTGACGGGCGAGCCCGTCGTGCGGCCCATGAGCTACCACGAGGCCGGGTACGAGACCGTGACGGACCAGTTCTTCCTCGGCCCCGACCTGCTCGTCGCGCCGGTGCTCGAGCGCGGTGCCACCGCCCGCGCGGTGCAGGTGCCGCCGGGCGCGTGGCGCGCGCCGGACGGGACGACGGTCGAGGGCCCCGCCACCGTCGACGTGCCCGTCGGGCTCACGACCCTGCCGCGCCTCACGCGCGCGACCCCCAGCGCCGCACCACGATGAGCCAGGGTCTCCGCGTCGCGGTGGTCGGGGTCGGCAACCGCGCCGCCCTCGGCCGGCTGGTCCCCGAGGCGTGGCCGAGGGCGGTCGTCGTGGCCGCGGTCGACCCCGACCCCGCCGGCCGCGACCGGGCCCGCGCGCTGTTCGGGCCCGGCATCCCGGTGCACCCGGACGTCGACGCCCTCCTGTCCGCCGGGGGCGTCGACGCCGCGCTCGTGACCACGCCGGACGACACCCACGCCCCGCTCGCGATCCGGCTGCTGCGCGCCGGCGTCGCGGTCTTCGTCGACAAGCCGCTCGCCACCACCACGACGGACGCCGACGCGGTCCTGGTCGCCGCGCAGCAGACCGGTACCCCGCTGCACGTGGGCCACAACCTGCGCCATTGGGAGGTCGTCCGCGTGATGCGCGACGCCATCGCGCGCGGCGAGATCGGCGAGGTCAAGGCCATCTGGGTCCGGCACTTCGTCGGCAACGGCGGCGACTACTTCTTCAAGGACTGGCACGCCGACCGGCGGCGCAGCGGCTCGCTGCTGACCCAGAAGGCGAGCCACGACATCGACGTCGTGCACCACCTCGCCGGCGGGTACACGACGCGGGTCGTGGGCATGGGCGCGCTGATGGTCTACGGCGACGTCACGGACCGCCGCGAGCGCCCCGGGCAGATCGCGCCGGACTGGACCAGCCACGCGAACTGGCCGCCGCGCGCCCTGACCGGGCTCAACCCGGTGGTCGACGTCGAGGACCTGTCCATGCTGATGATGACGCTCGACAACGGGGTCATGGCCAGCTACCAGCAGTGCCACTTCACCCCCGACTACTGGCGCAGCTACACCGTCATCGGCACCGAAGGGCGGCTGGAGAACGCCGGCGACACGGGCGGCGCGGTCGTCCGTGTGTGGAACCGGCGCCTGGAGTGGTCCCCGACCGGGCACGTCGAGCACCCGGTCCACGACCCCGCGGGCGGCCACCTCGCCGCGGACGCCGCCGTGCTCGCCGAGTTCTTCGCCCACGTCGTGGACGGCGCCCCGACCACCGGCTCGCCTGCCGATGCGCGGCAAGCCGTCGCCGTAGGCTCGCTCGGTGCCGAGTCGCTGCGCCGCGGCTGCGTCCCGCTGGACGTCCCACCGCTGCCCGCCGGCACGCCACCAGCGCGCCGGGCCGACCGTCACCGACCGAAAGAACGCGCAGATGACTGACACGACCGTCCGCCCGGCCGACGCCCCGGCCGACGCGCCCGCCGACCGCGCCGCCACCTCGATCGGGCCCGGCGTGCCCGTGCTGGCGTTCGACGTCGGCGGGACGACGATCAAGGCCGCGTACGTCGACGCCGACGGCACGCCCGGCGCCGTCCTCCGCACGCCGTCGCCGGCCTTCGGCCCGTCCAGCGCCGAGGCCGTCGTCGACGCGGTCGCGGAGCTCGCCGCCCGCCTCACGCCGCCCGGCGCCGAGCCGCGCGCCATCGGGCTCACCCTGCCGGGCATCGTCGACGACGAGACCGGGTTCGCCACCTACTCCGAGAACCTCGGCTGGCGCGACGTCGACTTCGCCGCGCTGTGCCGCGCGAGGATCGCGCTCCCGGTCGCCATCGGGCACGACGTCCGCTCCGGGGGCACGGCCGAGATGGAGCTCGGCGCCGGCCGCGGGCATCGGACGGCCGTCGTGGTCGTGCTGGGCACCGGGGTCTCCGCCGCGGTGTTCGTCGACGGTCGCCCCGTCGTCGCGCGCGGCTACGCGGGCGAGATCGGGCACGCCGTCGTGATCCCGCGCGGCGAGGCCTGCGTGTGCGGCAACCAGGGCTGCCTCGAGGCGGTCTCCTCCGCGGCCGCGATCGCCCGGCGCTACTCCCGGATGTCCGGCCGCGAGGTCGCCGGCGCGCGCGAGGTCGTCGAGGCCATGGCGGCGGGCGACACGATCGCCGCGGCGGTCTGGGACACGGCGGTCGAGGGGCTGGCCCTCGGGCTCTCGCACGTGGCGAGCCTGATCCAGCCCGAGGTGGTCGTCCTCGGCGGCGGGCTGGCCGAGGCCGGCGACCACCTGTTCGTCCCGCTGCGCGCCCGGCTCGCCTCGCTGCTCACCTACGTGCCCGTCCCGCCCCTGGTGAAGGCGCGCGCCGGGGAGAATGCAGGCCTGCTGGGGTCGGCCCTGCTCGCGCGCCGGGCGGCCGGACCCGGCACCGACGGCAGCACCGACCGCAGCACCGACGACCGAGGAGAGCAGCACCGATGAGGATCGCGCTGGTCCGGCACGGCCAGACCGACTGGAACATCCAGCGTCGCTACCAGGGCTGGGAGGGGCTCGACCTCAACGAGGTCGGCCGCGCGCAGGCCGTCGACGCCGCCGGGCGCCTGCTCGGCATCGGCGCGGAGCTGGGCGCCCGGTGGCGGTGGCTGTCCTCGTCGACCTCGCCGCGCGCGATGCAGACCGCGCGGATCATCGGCGAGCACCTCCCCCTGGTGCCCGGCGACCTGCAGTTCGAGGACCTGCGCGAGCGCGGCTTCGGCGTCGCCGAGGGGATGCTCATCGAGGAGGCCCGCACCCGGTGGCCCGCGCGCGACTACCCGGGCGGCGAGACGGCCGACGCGGTGCTCGACCGGGCGCTGCGCGGGCTGGACGCGGTGGGCCGGGCGCACCCCGGGCTCGACGGCGTCCTGGTCACGCACGGGACCACGCTGCGCCTGCTCGTCCAGAGCCTGACCGGCGAGGATCCCGGTAGCCTGCCCAACGCCGCCATCGCCGTGGTCGACGGTGAGCCGGGCGGGTGGTGCACGATCGTGCATCCATCGGCGACGACTGGGAGCGAGCAGGTACGAGGGCGATGAAGATCGAGGACCGACACCTGGCCATCGCCTCGTGGGTGGCCCAGCACGGGACCATCAGCGTCGAGGAGGTCATCGAGCAGTTCGGGGTCTCCCCGGCGACGGCCCGCCGCGACCTGGACGCGCTGGGCCAGCAGATGATCGTCATCCGCACCCGCGGCGGTGCCCGCGCCGCCGCGATCTCCGGCGACCTGCCGCTCCGGTACCGCGCCGCCCTGATGGGTCGGGAGAAGCTCGAGATCGCGCGCGCCGCGGCCGCCATGGTGCAGCCCGGGCAGACGGTCGCCTTCAGCGGCGGCACCACCACCACGCAGATCGCCCAGGAGCTGGGGGTCCGGGCGTCCGCCGACCCCGAGTTCGCGGAGAAGCTCACGACCGTGGTCACCAACGCGATCAACATCGCGAACGACCTGATCGTGCGGCCGGAGCTGCGCGTCGTGCTCACCGGCGGCGCCGCCATCGCGCGGTCCTACGAGCTCGTCGGCCCGCTGGCCAAGGCGGCCCTCCCCCTCATCAACGTCGACGTCTTCTTCCTCGGGGTCAACGCCATCAACCCCGCGCGCGGGTTCTTCACCGAGTTCGAGTCCGAGGCGGAGATCAGCGCCGCGATCCGGGAGAAGGCCGTGCAGTCGTACGTCGTGGCGGACCACACCAAGTTCGCCAGCACCGCGTTCGCCCTGATCTGCGAGCCGACGGACGTCACGGGCGTGATCACCGACGCCGACGCGGACGCGGAGGCGGTGGCCGCGCTGCGCGCCGCCGGCTGCCCCGTCATCCTCGTCTGATCCCACGGCCCCGACGGAGGGGAACGCGATGACCACCGACGACCTCGCCGACCTCCGGCTGCGGGACTTCGCGCCGCGGCCGATGCTCCGGACCGCCGAGACCGAGGTGCTGCGCTGCGCCACCCCGGCCGTCGACGCCCACAACCACCTGGGCCGGTGGCACACGGGCGAGTGGCGTGTCGACGACGTCGCCGCGCTCGTCGACCTGATGGATGAGCGGAACGTCGGCACCATCGTCAACCTGGACGGCTGCTGGGCGGACGAGCTCGAGCGCAACCTCGACCGGTACGACCGGGCGCACCCCGGCCGGTTCGCCACGTTCTGCCGCGTCGACTGGGGCGAGACAGCCACGCCCGGGTGGCCGGACCGGATCGCCGCGTCCGTCGCCGACTCCGCGGCCCGGGGCGCCACGGGGCTGAAGCTGTGGAAGGACATCGGCCTCGGCCTGGAGGACGAGCACGGCCGGCGGATCTTCCTCGACGACCCGCGCCTGGACGGGATGTGGCGGGCCGCGGCCGAGGCGGGGCTCCCGGTCACCGTGCACACGGCGGACCCGGCGGCGTTCTTCGAGCCCCTCGACCGGCACAACGAGCGCGTCGAGGAGCTGCTGGAGCACCCGGAGTGGCACGTCCGCGGCCCCGGGTCCCCCACCTTCGGTCGGCTGCTCGACGCGCTCGAGTCCGCCGTCGCGGCTCATCCCGACGTCACCGTGATCGGCGCCCACGTCGGCTGCTGCGCGGAGGACCTCGACCGCGTCGACCGGATGCTCCGCACGTACCCGAACTTCGCCTGCGACATCGCCGCGCGGATCGCCGAGCTGGGCCGGCAGCCGCGCCGCGCACAGCGCCTGATCGCGGACCACCCCGACCGGTTCGTCCTCGGCACGGACGTCGCGCCGCCGAGCGCCGACGCCTACGCGACGTACTACCGGTTCCTCGCCACCGCCGACGAGCACTTCTCCTACGGGCCGGAGGACCCGCCGGGGACCGGGCGGTGGCGCGTCTCGGCGCTCGACCTGCCGGCCGAGCACGTGGCGGCCGTCGTCGGCGACAACGCCCGCCGGCTCATCCCGGCACTCGGCGCCGCGCGGCTCTGAGCCGCGGCTGGAACACCCGCACGTTGACGTACCACCCGGCGGCCCCGCACCCGGCCACCAGCACGAACAGCGCCCCGAACCCGAGGGCGTCGAGCAGCGGCGCCAGCGCGAGGACCGCCACCGACGAGACCAGCATCGAGATCGCGAACAGGGTGCCGACGTAGGACGGCGCCCGGCCGCTCGGGCTCACGTCGCCGAGCATGAGCATCGTGGTCTTCAGGTAGCAGGCGGCGCCGACGTTCGCGAGCACCCACGCCACGGTCACGCCGCCGAGCGAGCCGCTGACCAGCCCCACCACCCCGGCCGCGGTCGCCGCGAGGGCGGCCACCGGCGACAGCGCGACCGGCCCGCGGCGGTCGATCACGAAGCCGAAGCCCAGGTTCACGGCGACGCCCGACACGATGGCGAGCGACGCCATCAGCGCGACGTGCTGCTCGCTCGCCGAGAACGTCCGGATGGCGTGCAGCGTGTAGAACGGCAGGAGCGAGTTCGCGAGCACCAGGAACACGCACGAGATCACCATCGCGCGGAACGTCGCGTCCCGGCCCAGCGTGCGCGGGACGTCGCGGAGGTACTCGGTGACCCGCATCGGCACCCGCGGCTCCGGGTCGTCGTGCTCGCGCATGAACCAGAAGCCCGCCGCGTTGGCGAACAGGAACGCCAGCCCCGCGCCGAACAGCACCATGTAGCTCCAGGGGTACGCGAGGCGGTCGATCACGAGGGGGATCAGGGCCGCTGCCCCCAGCGCGAGCACGCTCCCGATCGCCATGCCGACGCCCCGCAGCCCCGCCCGGCGCATCGGCGGCAGCAGCTTGAGCACCAGCGGGACGTTGAAGAGCGTGCCGGACCCGGCGAGCACGTTGAACACCGTCCAGGACGCGAGGAACAGCCACGTCATCAGGCCGGCGTGGTCGGCGAGCAGCGGCATCGCCAGCACGAAGGCCAGGAACAGCCCCCGCTGGACCAGCAGGACGACCGCGAACGTCCGCGCCATCCGCCGGGTCCGCGAGCACAGCGACACGAAGTACGGCTGCGAGACGAACGTGCCCAGGGACACGACGCTCGTGGCGATCGCGAACTGCGCGGTGGAGGCCCGCAGGTGCTCCAGGAGCAGCGGGATGACGGCGGTCATCGAGAGCAGCGCGACCGAGGGCTGGAAGGTCACGCCGTCCAGGAAGAACAGCAGCGAGTTCCGCCGCACTGCGCTCGCGCCGCCGAAGTCCCGGTCGACGGTGTCCTGCGCCGTCACCGGACCACGACCCGCCCGATGCGGTTGGCGCCGAGCCCGGCCGCCCAGGTGCCGCGGTTGGCGAACCGGACGCCGCGCCGGTTCTCGCTGGTCTCCTTGGGGTCCGCGATCCGCAGCAGGACGTCGTACTCCCCCGCCGGGACCGCCCCGAACGCGGTCATCGGGATCGCGCACGCGAACGCGTGCCAGGCGCCGGTGTTCTCGGCCCGGCCGTCCCCGTCGGCGGCGGGGAGCCAGGCGCGCACGTCCAGGTCGGTCGGCGCCGCGAACTCGGTCGCGCCGTCGACGGCGCGGAGCAGCACCCGCACCTGCTTGGCGTTGACGACGCCGCCGAAGCCCACGTTCTGCACGTGGCCGGCGCACTCCAGGGTCCCGGTCCGGGCGTCGACGGCGTCGGACACCTCGGACGAGCGCAGCACGAGGCGGTAGCCGAGGCGGTCGCGCAGGTACTCGAGCCCGGTCCGCCCCGCGTACACCGGGTCGAAGACAGCCCGGACCGTGCGCCCCGTGTACGGCGGCTCGGCGCCGTCGCCCGGGCCGGGGAGCGTGACGGGCGCGGACACCAGGTCCTCGGTGTACCGGGCGTCGTTCCACGTGCGGTAGTCCCCGTGCCGCAGGTTGAGCAGCGTCGTCCCGAGGCGCTGGGCCTCGACGATCGCGCCCGGCAGCCGGGAGAACACGTTCGGCGCGAGCCCGCCCTCCCCCTGCACGACCGAGCCCTGCCGACCGACCCACGCGGTGACGGTGTCGCGGTCGAAGCCCGGGTCTGTGCCGGGCGGCACCAGCATCGCGCTCCCCTCGGACAGCGAGCCGTGGTCGGACCAGCCGTCCTCGGACCAGCCGGCGGCGTAGCTGTCGTGGAAGAAGCCGAACCGCGCCTCCGGGGTGCCGGGCACGGGTGCCGGGAGCGCGTCGAGGTCGCGGAACGTCAGCGCCGTGCCGTGGGTGGCGTTGTGCCAGGCGAGGTAGCCGCCGGCGTGGGTGAGCAGGGGGCGGCTCGCCGGGACCGCGGCGAGGTAGGCGTCGAGCAGGGCCGTGTAGGCGGCGGGGTCCTCGGCCAGGGGCGAGGAGTGCTGCTCGCCCCACGGGCCGAGCATCCCCGTCTTGACGCACGTGATCACGTCCTCGAACTCGTGCAGCACGGGTGCCAGCTGCCACAGGTGGTACTCGATCCAGGACTTCCCCGTGTGCCCGGGGACGTCGCACGTCGCTGACGGGTTGTTCGGCGTGACGTGGGTCGGCTCGGGGCCCCAGATCAGGTGCTCGTCCGGGCCACCCTCGAGGAAGCCGAACCCGTTGCCGTCGTAGGAGAACTTGACCAGCGCGGTGCCCTCGCCGTCCCGCACCCGCTGCAGAGCGCCGCGGACGACGTCGAGCGCGTAGGACGTCAGCGGGCCGGTCCGCCCGGTGCGACCGCGGAACATCTCCTGCGTCGCCACGCCGCCGGCGGCGGCCAGCTCGGCGTCGAACGCGCGCCCGGCCGCGCGGGTCAGGAACGCGTTCGAGGAGAACTCGCACAGGTCGAAGCCCAGGAACGCGACCGAGGGCTCGGCGACGACGCCCGTTCCTCCGACGTAGCGCGGGCTGCGGTCCGTGCCGTCGAAGAACTCGGTGGGCTCGAGGTCGTCGCCGTCGACGACCCCGACCACGCCGGGCGCCACGAGGGTGGCGCCCTGGTAGCTCCCGGTGCGCGGCGCGCGCGGCACCCGGCGGTCCACCTCCGGCGTCGCGCCGAACCGGGTTCCCACCCACTGCCAGCGGCCGCGGTACGCGCCGCGGTCGGGGTTGGGGACGTCGACCGGGTCCTCGGTGTAGTCGAGGTCCTGGGCGACCCTCACGGCAGCTCCTCCCCGGACGCCGGCGGCTCGCCGTGCGCGCCGGCCAGGAGCGGCCGGACCTCGGTGCCGAGCCAGGCCGCCGTCGCTGCGGCGTCGGACATGTCCGGCGTGGTGCCGTCGGGTTCGACGGGCACGACCGCGACCGTCGTGGCGCCGGCGTCGGCGAACCGCCGGAGGTGCGCGGCGGTGCGGCGCGGGCCCGCGGCTCGCAGGGCGGCGTCCAGGCCCACGTACACGCAGGCGCCGAACGACCCGCCGTGATCGCGGGCGGCGCGGCCCTCGGCCACGGCGCGCAGCTTGGCGCGCGTGTCCTCGGGCGAGACGCCGAGCTGGAGGATCACGCCGTCGCCGACCTCCCCGGCGAGCCGGAGCGTCCGGGGTCCGTGCGCACCGACGTACAGCGGCGGCGGCTCCGCGGGCGGCCAGACCAGCCGGGCGTCGTCGAGCGCGACGTAGCGGCCCGCGACCGTCACCGCCTTCCCGCGCAGCAGCGGGCGCAGCACCGCGGCGTGCTCGCGCAGCAGCGTGAGCGGCGAGGCGACCCGGGCGCCGATCTCCGCCATCCAGGTCTGCACGCCGTGGCCGATCCCGGGGACCAGGCGTCCGGGGAACATCTCCGCCAGGGTGGCCACGTCCATCGCCGCGAGCACCGCGTGCCGCAGCGGCACGGGCAGCACGCCGAGGCCGACCCGCAGGCGCTCGGTCGCGCTCAGCACCGCGCCCGCCTGCGCGACCGCGGACTGCCGGTAGACGTCCTCCCACAGCCACAGCTCCGCCAGCCCGGACGCCTCGGCGGCCTCCGCGACCGCGAGGAGCCTCCGGGTGGGGAGCTCGGGCGTCGCCACCACGGCGAGCGTGACCGCGCCGCCGGGGCCGGGCACGCCCCCGTCCGGGCCGGGCCCGGTCACGCCAGGAACCGGCCGGCGCGCAGCACCCGCGTGACCCGCCCGCCGTCGAGCACGACCAGGTCGGCCGGCGCCCCGGCGACGATCCCGGGCGCCGGCAGCCCGAGGGCGCGAGCCGGGATCGACGACGCGGACGCCACGGCGGCGGCCACGTCCAGGCCGAGCACCGCCACGGCCCGGGCGACCGCGTCGGCGACCGTGATCGTGCTCCCGGCGAGCGACCCGTTCGAGGTCGCCCGCGCCACGGAGTCCGTCACGACGACCGCGCTGCCGCCGATCTCGTACGCGCCGTCGCCCAGGCCCGTGGCCGCCATCGCGTCCGAGACGAGGGCGAGCCGCTCCGGGGCCACGGTGGCGAGCACCCGCGCGGGCTCGGGTGCGACGTGGTGCCCGTCGAGGATGAGCTCGATCGTCACCCGGTCGTCGACCAGCGCCGCACCGAGCGGACCCGGCTCGCGGTGGTGCAGGCCGGGCATGCCGTTGAAGGCGTGCGTGAGCACGGTCGCCCCGGCGTCGAACGCCGCCCGGGCCTGCGCCGCGGTGCAGGACGTGTGGCCGACGGCGACCGTGACGCCCTCGGCCACGAGGTAGCGGATGGCGTCCACGGCGCCCGGGAGCTCCGGGGCGAGGGTCACCATCCGCAGCGCGCCGCGAGACGCCCCGACGAGCCGCCGCAGCTCGGTGACGGACGGCGGCCGGAGCAGGTCGGGCGCGTGGCACCCCCGGTGGCCCGCGTCGAGGTACGGCCCCTCCAGGTGGATCCCGGCGAACCGCCCCGCGGTGACCAGGTCGCTCAGCAGCGCCACCCGCTCGATCAGGACGTCGAGCGGCGCGGTGGCGACCGAGGCGCAGAGCGTCGTCGAGCCGCGACCGCGGTGGTGCGCCGCCGCCACCTCGGCGTCCTCGGGCGAGGCGGAGCCGTAGTCGTGCCCGAGCGCGCCGTGGTGGTGGATGTCGACGAACCCGGGTGCGAGCACGCCCCCGACCCGCACGGCCTCGTCGGGCGCGCCGAGCAGGTCCGGGGGCGGGCCGTCGCCGGTCGCGGTGATCCGGCCGTCGACGACCCGGGCCCAGCCGGGTCCGGACACGGCCGCACCCCGCACGACGCCGTCGGCGACGAGGGTCGTGGACGCGGCCGGGTCCGGCACTCCTCAGCCCTCCAGCGGGTGGATGACGACGCCCTGGACCACCCGGTTGACGCTGCCGCCGGGGAACGGGTTGTCCGGGGTGCAGCCGACGCCGACGGACGAGAACAGCGCGACGACCTGCGCCACCAGGACCGCGACCAGGGCGGTGGCGACGTCCCCCGCGCCCGCGAGCTCGGGGAACGACCAGGTCACCGCGCCGTCGAGCTCGACCGGGTCGGCCGACAGGACCAGGAGCCGCCCGGCCGCGACGGAGCCGGCGAGCTCGCGCGCCATGTCGAGGTCGTACCGGCGGGTGTACGGGTCCCCGGACACGAGCACGACCGCGAGCGTCGTCGGGTCGAGCACCGCCTTCGGGCCGTGCCGGAACCCGAGCGACGAGTCGGACCACGGCACGACCTTGCCCGCGGTGAGCTCGAGGATCTTCAGGCCCGCCTCGTTCGCGGCGCCCGCGAGCGGGCCCGAGCCGAGGTAGACGATCCGCCCGGGTGCGGTGAACGCGAGCTGCTCGATCTCGCCCACGCGCTCCGCCAGCAGCGCGTCGCCGGCCGCCGCCACCCGCGCGCAGGTCGCGCGCACCTCGTCGTCGCCGGCGCCGGACGTCACCAGCCACCCGGTCAGCAGCATCGAGGAGAAGCTCGACGTCATGGCGAACGACTGGTCGTTCGTCTCCGGCGGCAGCAGCAGCACCGTCGAGCGCGCGCGGGCGGCGTGCTCCGTCGCCAGCATGCCGTCGGCGTTGCACGTGATGATCAGGTGGTGCACCTCGGTGAGCAGCTGCTCGGCGAGCTCCGTCGCCGCCACCGACTCGGGGCTGTTGCCGGACCGCGCGAAGGACACGAGCAGCGTCGGCCGGTCGCCGGCGAACGCGGCGCGCGGGTTCGACACGATGTCCGTCGTCGGCACCGCCTCCGCAGGCCGCCCGTGCCGCTCGCCGAGCGCGGGGGCGATGGTGTCGCCCACGAACGCGGACGTACCGGCCCCGGTGAACACGATCCGGACGTCGTCCCGCGCGAGCAGCGGCGCGATCTTCGCGTCGAGCTCCGCGCGGGCGGCGGCGAGCAGGTCGGCGACCTTGCGCCACACGGCCGGCTGCTGCGCGATCTCGCGGGCCGTGTGGGCGGAGCCCTCGACGTCCAGCGGCGCGAACAGCTCGGTGAACGTGGCGGTCATGCACCCACCTCCTGGGGGTTCGTGGCGAAGGCGTACGCGCGCAGCGCGTCCTTGACCCGGTCCATCGCGAGCGCGCGGGGGTCGTTCTGCAGCTCGCCGCGCAGCACGCGGTCGTACTGCGCGGGCAGGTACTGGCTGAGCAGCGGGAGCGGGATCTCGATCGCCGCGAGGTTGTCGAGCAGCCGCTCCTGCGCGGCCTCGATGGCCGCGTCCGGCAGGTAGTAGCGCAGCCGGTCGGAGTAGGAGTAGCGGCGCTGGATGCGCTGCTCGCCCTCGTCGCCCTCGTAGTAGGACGCCCAGCGCCCGGGGTCGGCCACCATCGTCGACTCGATGACGGAGCGCAGGCCGGACCGCTGCTCGGCGGGCACCAGCTCGTCCTCGATGTGCGACAGCGCGAACAGCCCCTCGCGCAGGTTGAACGTCAGGCCGGGGCCGACCTTGATGACGAACCAGTGGTCCTCGACCAGCTCGCGCAGGTGCTCCGGGAGCTGGTAGTCCGTCGAGTGCGCTTCGAAGAGCATCGTGGGCTCGTCGTCGAGGACGGTGCGCAGCGCGACCGTCTTGCTGCGGTCGTACGGGATGACGCGCAGGTGGTCGAACTCGACGGCCGGCTGGACGACGAGCGCGATCACCCGGTCCCAGGCCTCGAGCACCCCGTGCTCCGCGAACGCCCGCCGGTGCGCCGCGATCGTCGCGCGGGCGGCCTCGGGCGACGTGGCGCGGAGCTCGCCGAGCTCCTCGTGCGCGCCGCCCGGGACCGGCACCTCGGTGCCGATGACGTAGACGGGGCGGTGCGCCAGGCCCGCGTCGGCCGCGGTCCGCTCGGCGACGGCCAGCATCCGGGCGGCCCGCTCGGCGACCACCTCGTCCGACAGCGGCAGGGTGTCGTCGGCGCACGCCATCGAGCAGTCGAGGTGGATCTTCTCGTAGCCCGCCGCGACGTAGGCGGCGACCAGGTCGAGGGCCTTCGCCATCGCCTGCTCCGCCGGCTCGGACTGCCACCGGTTCGGGCCGAGGTGGTCCCCGCCCAGGATCAGCCGGTCCGCGGGCAGCCCCTCCTCCGCGGCGATCGACAGGCAGAGCGCGCGGAAGTCCGCCGGGCGCATGCCGGTGTAGCCGCCGAACTGGTCGACCTGGTTGCTCGTGGCCTCGATGAGGACCGGCGTCCCGTCCTCGACCGCCTGCGCGATCGCGGCCCGGAGCACGAGCGGGTGCGCCGAGCACACCGCCGCGATCCCCACCGGGGTGCCGGACTTGTGGGCTCGAACCATGTCGAGCAGCTTCACGCTCATGGTGCTGTTCCTTTGCTGGTGGTGCCGCGGGGCTAGGCCTGCGGGGCGGCGATCCGCCGGAAGTGGGCGACGACGTGGGCGGGCAGCTCGGGCACGTCGACCGGCCGCGAGCCGTCCCGCAGCGACGCGGCGGCGAGCGACCCGGCGGCGACCGCCTCGCGGGCGGCCAGCGGGGAGACGACGGTGGGCGCGCCGTCGACGACGTGGTCGAGGAACTCGCGCATCGACTCCAGGTCGGCGTCCGCGTGCCCGCTGTCGACCCCCTCGACGACGTACTCGGCGTCGCCGGCGAGCTGCCACTCGTGCCGGCGGTTCCACACCCGGACGACCGCGTCGTTGGTGTCGCCGAAGTTCTCCAGCCGGCCCTCGGTGCCGATGACGGTGTAGTTCCGCCAGTAGTCCGGCGTGAAGTGGCACTGCTGGTAGCTGGCCATGACCCCGTTGTCGAGCGTCATCATCATCATCGAGACGTCCTCGACGTCCACGACCGGGTTCAACCCCGTGGCCGCGGCCGGCGGCCAGTTGTCCAGCGAGAACCAGTCGGGCATGAGCTCGCCCGTGCGGTCCCGGCGGTCGGTCACGTCGCCGTAGACCATGAGGTCACCCATCCCCACGACCCGGCGGGTGTACCCGTGCGCGAGGTAGTGGACGATGTCGATGTCGTGGCTGGCCTTCTGCAGCAGCAGCGTGTTGGTGCGCGAGCGGTCGGCGTGCCAGTCCTTGAAGTAGTAGTCGCCGCCGTTGCCGACGAAGTGGCGCACCCAGACCGCCTTGACCTCGCCGATCTCGCCGCGCTCGATCACGCCGCGCATCACCTTGACGAAGGCCGAGTGGCGCATGTTGTGCCCGATGTACAGCGGCGTGCCGGTCTCGGCGGCGGTCGTGAGCACCGCGTCGGCGTCCTCGAGCGTGATCGCGAGGGGCTTCTCGACGTACGACGGGATGCCGGCGCGCAGGAGCTGGACTGCGATCTCGGCGTGCGTGTCGTCGGGCGAGGTCACGATCGCGACGTCGAACCCGCCGGCCGCGATCAGCGACGCGGTGTCGTCGTGGACGGCGATGTCGCCGAACGAGGCGCGGGCGCGGGCGCGGCCGTCCGCGTGGATGTCGGCAGCGGCGACGACGGCGGAGCCGGGGCGGACGGTGGCGACGTGGTGCGCGATCGAGGACCGGGCGCCCACGCCGATGACGGCGACCCGCAGGCCGCTCGATCCGCTCGTGATGCTCGATTCTGATCGAATCACCGGTGTTTCGCTCATGATGTGAGTGTAGACCGAACCCTGCGGCGGAGGGAACACCCGCACGCGGGCCGCTCTCCTACCGCGCCGCGGGCGCACGAAGAAGAGGACGGCGCCGCCCGGTCGGGGCGGCGCCGTCCTCTCCGTCGGGACGCGCGGGGGCTACGGCAGCACGAGGTCGACCTCGCCACCGAGCGCGCGCGGGAGGTGGGCGCGATGCGCCTCGGTCAGCTCGTCGCACAGCGCCCAGATCTGCTCCGGCGTGAGCGTCGCCGCGGCGTTGCCGTCCACCAGCACCGCCTGCCGCACCGCCCGCGGGTCGCCGGTCAGCGCTGCCTGCACGGTGAGCTCGGCGACCGACAGCATCGTCCGGTTGAGCGCCGCGCCCGCCGTCGGGATCGACCCCACCGCGACCGGGCGGACCCCGTCACCGTCGACCACGGCCGGCACCTCCACGACCGCCCCCTGCGGGAGGTTGTCGATGTACCCCGCGTTCGGCACGTTGACGTGGATCTTCCGCGCCGTGCCGGTCAGCAGCGAGTGGATGATCTGCGGCGCGTACTCCGCGGCGCCCTCGTCGGGCAGGTCGAGCGGCTCGCCGGCGGCCAGCTGCCGCCGCACCTGCTCCACCTCGGCCAGGTTCTTCTCCGAGATGTCGAGGTAGACGAGCGGCTCCAGCCGGTACTGCGCGACCTGCTCGTCCGACCGCAGGAACCAGGGCAGGTACTCCGAGGAGTGCTCCGACGTCTCGGTCGGGTAGTACCCGATCCGGCGGTACATCTCGACGCGCACCCGGCGCAGCAGCTCCGGGTCCTCCGCGAGCTTCGCCTCCAGCAGCGGGTACAGGCTCTCGCCGCCGCGCGACCACTCGGTGAGCCACGCCTGGTGGTTCACGCCCGCGGCCGCGTACTCGACCTCGTCGAACGGGACGCCGACCAGCTCGGAGAGGTCGTTCGCGGTCCAGTACACGGAGTGGCACAGCCCGACGACCTTGATCTCGGGGGCGACGACGGACCACCACCACACGTTGAGCGTCATGGGGTTCGTGTAGTTCAGCACCCAGGCGTCGGGGCAGACCTCGCGCACGTCGCGGGCGATCTCGGAGATCACCGGGAAGGTCCGCAGCCCGCGGAACACGCCACCGACGCCGGTGGTGTCGCCGATGGTCTGCCGCAGCCCGTAGCGGGCGGGGATCTCCAGGTCCTTGCGCGTCCCGTCGACGCCGCCGACCTGGATCATGATGACGACCGCGGTCGCACCCTCGAGCATCTCGCGCCGGTCGAGCGACGCCGTCACGCGCACCGGCTTGCCCAGGCGCTGCGCGACGTGCTCCGCGGTGCCGCGGGCGATCGCGAGGCGGTCGGGGTCGATGTCCTGCAGGGCGATCTCCAGCTCGGGGAGGTCGTCGTAGCGCAGGATGTCGACGAGCAGCTGGCGGGTGAACACGGCGGATCCGGCGCCCAGGAACGTGATGCGAGTCATGCGTGCCATCCTCGGGGCGCGACCCGCGTTTATGCAAGGACCTGACGCGATCTGCAGGTTTCGCTCACGATCACGCATCACGAGACCCGGGTTCGGCGACGACCGCATCGGCGGGACAGAGGTGTTTTGCAGTGTCTTGCACTCGCGCGACAGGTTTGCCAAACTGCAAAACATGGATGAGGACGCCGTCCGGGCGCAGGTCGAGCGGCTCAGACGGCTGGGCGCGGAGCCGACCGGTATCGAAGTGAAGGCCGCTGTCGGCGGGCTCCCGAAGACGACCGGCGAGACGCTGTCGGCGTTCCAGAACGGCTCCGGAGGGGTGCTGCTTCTCGGCCTCTCCGAGTCCGATGGGTTCGTCCCGGCTGCCGGGTTCGACGCCGCGCGCATCAGGGACGCACTGGCCGGTCTGTGCCATGAGGACATGGAACCCCCGATCCGCGCCGACATCGAGATCGTGCCGTTCGAGGACGGTCGGCTCGTCTACCTCGAGGTGCCTGCACTCGATCCGCTGCGTCGTCCCAGTCACATCCGCCGGAGAGGCCCCTACGGCGGGTCCTTCATCCGGAGCGGCGATGGCGACCGGCACCTCACCTCCTACGAGGTGACCCAGCTGCTGTCCAACCGGACACAGCCGGTCGACGACCGTGAGCTCGTCGTCGGAGCGCAGATGGCCGACCTCGACGCGGACGCCGTGGCAGCCTTTCTCCGCAGGCTCCGCCAGCTCCCGAACCGCGCGTTCCGCGATGTGACCGACGAGGTCGCGCTGACGCGGGCCGGTGTCGTGGGTCCGGCGGACGACGGCACGATCCGCCCGACGCTTGCCGGCCTGCTCTCGCTGGGCAGCTACCCGCAGCAGTTCCTGCCGCAGCTCTTCGTCTCGTTCGTCGCGCTCCCCGGCCTGTCGCTGGGTGAGACATTGCCCGACGGGACGAGGTTCCTCGACAACGTCACCTGCGACGGCACCATCCCGGAGATGCTGGACGGCGTGATCGCGGCAGCACGGAAGAACATGCGGAAGGCCGCCGTCATCATGGGTGCGGGACGGGAGGACCGTTACGACTACCCCGTCGACGTCATCCGTGAGCTGGTGGTGAACGCGCTGCTGCATCGTGACTACTCCTCCGGGGCGCGTGGAATGCAGGTCCAGGTCGAGCTCTATCCGGATCGCCTCGTCGTGAAGAGTCCGGGTGGTCTCTTCGGTGACGTCGTCCCCAGTCAGCTGGGAGTCGAGGAGGTCTCCTCGACCCGCAACGCGACGCTCGCCCGCATCCTCGCCGACCTGCCTGGAGCCGACGGCATGCCGGTGAGCGAGAACCGCGGGTCCGGGCTGGCCCACGTGCTACAGCGGCTGCGGCGCGCCGGCATGAGCCCGCCGACGTTCGATGTCACCCCCGGGCACGTCCACGTCACCGTGCCGCAGCATGCCCTGCTCGACCCAGACACCGTCGCGTGCATCAGCGCCCTCGGAGCGGCGAACCTGACGGACGAGCAGCACATCGCGCTCGCTCTGATGCGGAACACGGGATCGGTCTCGAACGAGATGCTGCGCGCATGGGGAGTCGAGTCGCACGCAGCGACGGCAGCCCTCCGAGGCCTGGTGCATCACGGGCTCGCGCTGAAGACCGGCGGACGTCGGTACGCGACATACGAGCTGGCGGACGTGGACGACGAGCCCGGGCGCTTCGCGGGACTCGACGACGCCGCTCCACCTCCGTCGCCCTCGTCGGGATCCCGACCTGCGGACGGTGCACGCCAGGACAGCTCGCTCGAGGCGGTGGTCCAGGCCATCCGGGCGGGAGACGTCACCACCAAGGCGATCGCCGCTCGGCTCCGGATCAGCTACTGGACGGCGACGCGCCGGATCAACACCTTGCTGGAAGCGGGTCGCATCGATCAGACGGCCCCGCCGCACAGCCGGATGCGCACGTTCGTCGTGCGGGAGGGTGCCGACCCGACCTCGTGATCGGCGCCGCGCGCGCCCGCGAGGATGTCGAACACGGCCACGTGCGTGCACGCACGCGCTGCCCAGGGCGCCGAGCAACTTCCGGCAACCGGTTGCCCCCCACCCTCCGCCCCGGCGACGCTGCTGACCACGCGGGGCGGCACCGGCGCCGCCCCACACCCCGGGAGGGACGGCGATGGAGCACACCTGGCGCTGGTTCGGCGACCGCGACCCGATCACGCTGGCGCAGGTCCGCCAGACCGGCGCGACGGGCGTGGTCACCGCCCTGCACGACATCCCGAACGGAGAGGTCTGGCCGGTCGAGGCGATCGAGGCCCGGCGCGCGCAGATCGAGGCCGCGGGCCTGGTGTGGTCGGTGGTCGAGAGCGTCCCGGTGCACGAGGACGTCAAGCGCGGTGGCCCGCTGCGGGACCGCGCGGTCGCGGCGTACCAGCAGACGATCCGCAACCTCGCGGCCTGCGGGATCGACCTGGTCTGCTACAACTTCATGCCCGTCCTCGACTGGTCCCGCACGGACCTCGGCCACCCGCTGGAGGACGGGACGTGGGCGCTGCGGTTCGACGCGGACCAGCTCGCCGCGTTCGACCTGTTCCTGCTCCGCCGACCCGGCGCGGCCGCGGAGTACGACGCGGAGCAGACCGCCCGGGCGCGCGCCGTGCTGGACGCGATGGACGACGCGGCCCGGGAGCGGCTGGTCGACACGATCCTGCTCGGGCTCCCCGGCTCGGAGGAGCGGTACACGCTCGACGAGTTCCGCACCGCCCTCGCCACCTACGACGACGTGGACGCCGACGCGCTGCGCGGCAACCTGTCGTCGTTCCTCCGGGAGGTGGTGCCGGTCGCGGAGGAGGTCGGCCTGCGGCTGGCGATCCACCCCGACGACCCGCCGCGCCCGCTGTTCGGGCTGCCGCGAGTGGTGTCGACCGCCGAGGACGCGCAGCACCTGCTCGACGCGGCCCCCTCCCCCGCCAACGGGCTGACGATGTGCATCGGCTCCTACGGGTCGCGCGCGGACAACGACGTGGTCGCGATGACCCGGCGGTTCGCGGAGCGGATCTACTTCGCGCACCTGCGGTCGGTGCGGCTGCAGGACGGCGGCCGGAGCTTCTACGAGGCCCCGCACATCGCCGGCGACGCCGACATGGTCGCGGTGATCGCGGCGCTGGTCGCCGAGGAGCGCCGGCGCGAGCGCGAGGGCGGCCCGCGGCTGCCGATGCGGCCGGACCACGGGCAGCGCATGCTCGACGACCAGTTCCGCGAGACCTACCCGGGCTACTCGCTGATCGGCCGGCTCAAGGGGCTGGCGGAGCTGCGCGGGGTCGAGCAGGCGGTCCGCTCGCTGCTCCCGGCGGCGTAGCAGCACCCTACGATCGCGGCATGGTGGAGGCCGACGGGGGCAGCGAGCCGCGGACGACCCGCGCGCCGACGATCTACGACGTCGCGCAGGCGGCCGGCGTCGCGGCCTCGACGGTGTCCCGGACGTTCGCCCGGCCGGGCCGGGTCAACTCGCAGACCGCGGAGCGGGTGCGCGCGGCCGCCGCAGCGATCGGCTACCGCGCGAACCCGGTCGCCCAGGCGCTGTCGACCGCCCGGACCCGGATGATCGCGGTCCTCGTGTCCGACCTGGCCAACCCCATCTACGCCGAGCTGCTGCGCGGCGCGCAGGTCGCGGCGTCCGCGGCCGGGTACGGGGTGCTGGTCGAGGACACCCGGGAGGACGCCGGGATCGAGCGGGAGACCGCGGAGCGCATCCTGCCGATGGTCGAGGGGGTGCTGCTCACGTCGTCGCGGATGTCGGACGCGGCGATCCGCGGCGTCGCCAAGCAGCGGCCGCTGGTCGTGATGAACCGCGGGCTCGCCGACGTGCCCTGCGTCGTGGCGGACGAGCAGCGGGGCGCGCGGCGCGCCGTCGAGCACCTCGGCGAGGCCGGGCACCGCGACCTCGTCTACGTGGCCGGCCCCGACGCGTCCTGGCCGAACGGCGCGCGGTGGCGGGCGTTCAGCGACGCGTGCCAGGAGCTGGACATCACCGGCCGGCGGATCGGGCCGTTCGAGCCGACGTTCGCGGGCGGGTTCGAGGCGGCGCTGGCGCTCGGCGGGTCGCGGGCGTCCGGGGTGCTGGTGTTCAACGCGCTCATGGCGGTCGGGGTGATCCGCGGGCTGCAGCAGGCCGGGCTGCGGGTGCCGGAGGACGTGAGCGTGGTCGGGTTCGACGACGTGCTGATCGGGCAGATCGTCTCCCCCGCGCTGACCACGGTGTCGTCGCCGCTGCAGGCGATGGGCGCCACCGGTCTGCGGAACCTGCTCGCGCTGGTGAACGGGGCGCGGTCCCGCGGGGAGCCCGTCGTGGTGCCCGCGCGGCTGGTGGTGCGGGAGTCGTCGGGGGCCGTGGCGGCACGCGCGGGCTGACGCCGGCCCGCCGGGCGGGACGGTGGCCGCGGGCGTCGTCGGGCGCCCGCCGCGGGGGCGCCGCCCGGCACCGGGGCAACTCATGGCAACCGCTTGCAGCCCCGCCCCGCCGCCTCGAACCATGGCCGCATGACAGCGCTGTCGACCCCCGTCGCCCCACCCCGGCTCGCGCCGCACCCCGACCGGCTGCTGCCGGCGGACCCGGCGACGCGGTCGGTCGCCCGCGAGCTGTACGCGTCGGTGCGGGACCTGCCGATCGTGTCCCCGCACGGGCACGTCCCGGCCCGGTGGCTGGCCGAGGACGCCGCGTTCCCCGACCCGACCGCGCTGCTCATCACGCCCGACCACTACCTGACCCGCCTGCTGCACGCGCGCGGCGTGCCGCTCGAGGACCTCGGCGTCGGGGTGGCCGACCCGACGCCCGCGCAGTCCCGGGCCGCGTTCCGGCTGCTGTGCCGGCACTGGCCGACGTTCCGCGGCACGCCGGTGAAGCTCTGGCTGGAGCAGGTGCTGGTCGAGGTGCTCGGCGTCGACCTGGTGCCGTCCGAGGCGAGCGCCGACGACCTGTACGACGCGATCGCCGCCCGGGTCGCCGAGCCGAGCTTCCGGCCGCGGGCGCTGTACGACCGGTTCGGGCTCGACGTGCTCGCCACGACCGACGACCCCTGCGACGACCTCGCCCACCACGCCGCGCTGCGCGCCGACCCGACCTGGCACGGCCGGGTCGTGCCGACGTTCCGCCCCGACCGGTACCTGGAGGCCGGCGCCCCGGGCTGGACCGAGCGCGTCGACGCGTTGGGCGAGGTCGCCGGGACCGACACCGGCACGCTCGCGGGCTGGGTCGACGCGATGCAGCGCCGGCGGGAGCACTTCGCGGCGCACGGCGCGGTGTCGTCCGACCACGGCCACCGGGACGCGGCGATGGCCCCCCTCGACCCGGCCGACGGCGAGCGGCTGTACGCCGCGGCCCGGGCCGGGACCGCGACCGCCGCGGAGGCCGAGGCGCTGCGCCGGGGCCTGCTGTTCGAGATGGCGCGGATGTCGAGCGAGGACGGCCTCGTGATGACGCTGCACCCGGGCGTCCGCCGCGACCACCACGCGCCGTCCCGCGAGCGCCTCGGCACCGACATCGGCGCCGACATCCCCGTGACCGTCGAGTTCACCGAGGCGCTGCGCCCGGTGCTGCACGCCTTCGGCACGCACCCGCGGTTCCGGCTGGTGGTGTTCACCATCGACGAGACGACGTTCTCCCGCGAGCTCGCGCCGCTGGCCGGCTTCTACCCGTCGCTCTACGTCGGGGCGCCGTGGTGGTTCCTCGACGCGCCCGACGCGATGGAGCGGTACCGGGCGGCCGTCACCGAGACCGCCGGGTTCGCCAAGACCTCCGGGTTCGTCGACGACACCCGCGCCTACCTGTCCATCCCCGCCCGGCACGACGCGAGCCGGCGCGCAGACGCCGCGTACCTGGCCCGGCTCGTCGCCGACCACCGGCTGACCCTCGACGAGGCGCACGAGACCGCCGTCGACCTCGTCACCACCATCCCGAGAGAGGCGTTCCGGCTGTGATCACCCTCCCCGAGCACCGCCTGACCACCCCCACCGGCCTGCGGCTGTCCCGCGCCGCCGGCCACGGCCGCCCCGCCGCGCCCGTGCGCGTCGTGCACCTGGGGCTGGGCGGCTTCTTCCGCGCCCACCAGGCCTGGTACACCGACAACGCCCCCGACGCCGCGGGCTGGGGCATCGCCGCCTTCACCGGTCGCTCCCGCACGCTGGCGGAGGCACTGGCCCCGCAGGACGGGCTGTACACGCTGGTCACCCGGGCCGCCGACGGCGAGCGGTTCCGCGTCGTGTCGAGCGTGTCGGCCGCGCACGGCGGCGACGAGCACGACGCCTGGCTGGGCTACTGGGCGGACCGCGCCGTCGCGGTCGCGACGTTCACCGTGACCGAGGCCGGTTACGTCCGGACCGCGTCCGGCGCGCTCGACACCGACCGCGGCGACGTGCGGGCCGACGTGGCCGCGCTGCGCGCCGACCGGCACGGGCCGGTGCGGACCGTCCCGGGCCGGGTGGTCGCGGGCCTGCGGCTGCGCCGGGCGACCGGGGCGGGGCCGATGACGCTGCTGCCCTGCGACAACCTGCCCGAGAACGGCGCCGCGCTGCGCCGGGTGGTGCTGGAGCTCGCCGACCTCGTGGACCCGGCGCTCGCCGAGTGGGTCGGCGACCACGTCGCGTTCGGCACCACGATGGTCGACCGGATCACGCCCGCCACGACCGACGCCGGGCGCGAGGCGGTGCGCGCCGCGACCGGGCTCGCCGACGCCGCGCCCGTCGTCACCGAGCCGTTCTCCGAGTGGGTCGTCTCCGGGGAGTTCCCCGCCGGCCGGCCGGCGTGGGACGACGCGGGCGCGCAGCTCGTCGAGGACGTGCTGCCGTTCGAGCAGCGCAAGCTCTGGCTGCTCAACGGCGCCCACTCGCTGCTGGCCTACGCGGGCGGCTCCCTCGGCTACCGGGCGGTGGCGGACGCGATCGCGGACCGCCGGCTGCGCGGCTGGGTCGAGACGTGGTGGGACGAGGCCGCCCGACACCTGGACCTGCCCGCCGACGAGGTCGGCGCGTACCGGCGCGCGCTGCTCGACCGGTTCGGCAACCCGCGGATCGAGCACCTGCTCGCGCAGATCGCTGCGGACGGCTCGGAGAAGCTGCCGGTCCGGCTGGCGCCGGTGCTGGTCGCCGAGTGCCGGGCGGGGCGGGTGCCCGCCGGGGCCGCCACGACCGTCGCGGCGTGGGCGCTGCACCTGCGCGGGCTCGGGGCCCCGGTCGCGGAGGCGCGGCCGGAGCGGGTGGCGGGCCTGGCGGACGGTGACCTCCCGACGTCGGTCCGCGCGGTCCTGGACCGGCTGGACGCCGGGCTGGGCGGCCACGAGCCCCTGGTCGCGGCGGTCCTGGACCAGGCCCGCGCCCTGGAGTTCCTGGCCGCCTGACGCGCGCGGCGCGTGTCGCCGCCGAGCGTCGCCCTCCCGGCCGCCCCGCTCGCCGCCCACTCCCTCGCCGAGCTTGCACTACTTGCGGGGTTCCGCTCGTTCGAACCCCGCATCTTCTGCAGTCTCGGCGGCCCGGCTCCGCCCCGCCCCGCCCCGACCCGGCCCGGCCGGCCCGGCCCGGCTCCGCCCCGCTCCCGTGTCCGCGTGGGATCTCGTCGCCGAGAATGCAGTTGATGCGGGGTTTCGGGCCCCCGAACCCCGCACCTTCTGCAGTCTCGGCGGCTGTCGTCCGTGAGGTACCCCGGCTGCGTCGCGCGAGTCAGGCCCGGCGGAGGACGACGACGTCCGCCGGGGCGAGCGTCACGCGCTCGCCCGCCGTCCACCTGCGGTCCGTCAGGAGGTCCGTGCCGTCGGCGTGCGCCTCGATCGTCACTGGGTCGGTGCCGTGGTGCAGGAGCAGGTCGACGCGGTCGCCGGTCGTCGTGATGCGGGTCGCGAGCTCCAGGCCCGGGACGTCGGCGTACGGGCCGAGCAGGTCGTGCCGGGCGAGCGCGGTGCGGACGACGTGCGCCAGGCCCTCCTGCGCGAGCTCGGTGCCGAGGTACCAGACGTGGCCCTCGGCGGGCTCGGCGCCTGCCGGGGCACCGGTCGCGGCGTCGCCGACGGCCCGGGCCGCGCGTGCCGTGCCCCCGCCCGCCCCAACGCCCGCCGCCGGCACCCGGTTCCGGGTCACCGCCGGCTCGCCCGCGTAGAAGTCGGCGCCGTACCGCGCCATCACCTCGGCGCCCTCGGGCACCAGCACCTCGAAGACCATCCGCCCGTCGACGACCGGCCCGTCCTCGCCGTCCTCGCCGTCCCCGCCGCCCGACCCGCCGATCCCGCCCGCGAACACCACCGGGTTCACCACCCCCGGCTCGGCCGCGTCGGTCTCCGCGACCCGCACCCCCGCGAGCCCCGCCAGCGGCCCGGGGACGTCGGCGAGGAACCGCCGGTCATCCTCGTCGACCCGCCCGGACAGGTACCCGGTCAGCACTGTCCCGCCGCGCGCCGCCACCTCCGCGAGCCGCCCGGCCAGGTTGCCCTTGACCAGGTGCAGCAGCGGTGCCGCCACCACGTCGTACCCCGACAGGTCGGCGGTCACCGGGACGACGTCCACCTGCGCGCCCGCGTCCCAGAACGCCCGGCCCCACTCCAGCAGCGTCGGCAGGTACTTCACGAGGCGGTTCGGCCCGTCGGCCATCTCGACCGCCCACCACGAGTCCCAGTCGACCAGCAGCGCCGTGCGTGCGGGCGTCCGGGCGCCGAGCAGCGCGTCACCGAGCCGCGAGAGCTCCTCCCCCAGCCCCGCCACCTCCCGGAACGCCCGGGTGTCGAGCCGGCCGGAGTGGTCGAGCACGGCGCCGTGGGTCATCTCGCAGGCGCCGCGGGACGCCCGCATCTGGAAGAACAGGACGGAGTCGGCCCCGTGCGCGACGGCCTGCCAGGACCACAGCCGCATGATCCCCGGGCGGCGGACCGGGTTGACGTCCCGGGACGCGGTGACCGTCGGGGTCTGCTCCATCAGCCAGAACGGTGCGCCGTCCTTGAGCCCGCGCATCAGGTCGTGGGTCAGCGCGGTGCGCCAGGGCTCGTCGGAGCGCGGCGGGTAGTTGTCCCAGGACGCGAAGTCGAGGTGCGGGGCCCAGCGGTGGTAGTCGAGCGGCTGGAAGAACCCCATGAAGTTCGTGGTCACCGGCAGGTCGGAGTGCGCGCGGATCGCGGCCTTCTCCTCGGCGAACTGGCGGATCGCGTTGTCGGTGCTGAACCGGTAGTAGTCGAGCGTGATGCCCTGGAACGCCGTGTACCCGCGACCCTTCCAGTGCTCGGTGAGCGCGCTGGGCGGCTCGATCTCGTCCCAGTCGGTGAACCGGTGCGACCAGAACGTCGCGTTCCACGCCTCGTTCAGCGCGTCGAGCGTGCCGTACCGGGCGCGCAGCCAGAGCCGGAACTCGGCGGCACACAGGTCGCAGTAGCAGGCCCCGCCGTCGCCGCCGTACTCGTTGCCGACGTGCCAGGCGATGACGGCGGGGTGGTCGGCGTACCGCTCGGCGACCCGGCCCGCGATGCCCGCGGCGAGGCGCCGGAACGCCGGGGACGACCAGCACGCGTTGTGCCGCTGGCCGTACCGGTGCTTGCGCCCCTCGAAGTCGACGCGCGTCACCTCCGGGTACGCCCGGGCGATCCACGGCGACAGCGCACCGGTGCCGGTCGCGAGGCAGACCTGCCGGCCCTCGTCGGCGGCGCGCTGCACGATCTCGTCGAGCACGGTGAAGTCGAAGGTGGCCTCGGCGGGCTGGGTCAGCGACCAGCTGAACACCCCGAGGGTCACGGTGGTGATCCGGGCGGCGTCGAACGCGGCGTAGTCGGCGTCCCAGACGTCCTTGCCCCACTGCTCGGGGTTGTAGTCGCCGCCGTAGGCGATCGACGGGGTGCGCGGCAGCCGCGCCGGGGTCGGTGCGGGCGCGGGGGTGCGCAGCGGCGTGGCGTCAGACATGGACGGTGAACCTCTCGGTGACGTCGGCGACGAGCGGGCGGGCCATGGCGTGCAGCAGCAGCACGCCGGCCCAGGCGAGCAGGACGGTGACCACGTCGAACGCCAGCACGGTGACCGCGGCGCCGACCAGGAGCAGGCACAGCACCCCGAGGCTGAACCGCCACTGCGGCACCACCTCGGCGAGCGCGATCCGCACGGCGTCCCGCAGCCGGAACGCGAACCTGGCCTGCAGCACGGCGAGGTGCCCGCCGACGACGACGAGCAGCGCCGCGAGCACCAGGCCCGCCGGGCGCAGCGCTGCGCCCCCGGGCACGACCTCGGCGTGCGCGGCGTTCACCGCCAGCACGGCGGAGACGGCCAGCAGCGGCGCCCACCAGCGGAGCGTGCCGAGGGCGTCGCGCCGGTACGCCCGCCAGAACCCGCGCGCGGGCGACAGGTCCGGGTCGACCTCCCACGCGCGCGCGGCGGCGAGCCCCGCGACCACCGCCGGCCCGACGGGCAGCAGCGCGGCGGCGAACAGCGGCAGGTTGGCGGCGGACCGGTCGAGCAGGACGAGCAGCACGGCGGTCGGCAGGGTGGTCAGGACGAGCAGCGCCTCGAGGACGAGCACCCGGTAGACCGCCGCGGCCCCGCGGGACAGCGGGCCGCGCCCGACCTCGTCGTCGGTCCAGGCCCGGGCGGCGCTCACCGCGCACCCCCGGCGCCCGGCCCGGCGCCGTCGGCCCCACCCGGCGGCGCAGCAGCCCCCAGCAACCGCCCGTCGTGCGTCCACGCCGGCGCCTGGTCCGGCGCCCCGGCCACCTCGACCAGCGCGATCCCGTGCCGCCCGAGCGCCACGTCCACGACCCGCCGCCCCGCGTCGGCGGCGACCCGGCGGACGAGCAGCGACGGGGCCGACGCGTCGTGCAGGTCCGCGAGCGCCCGGTGGTCCGGCGCGAGCGGGCTGCCCATCGCCTGCCAGGCGGTGCGCACGTTCCCGCGCTCGGCGTCGACGTGCCGCTCGGTGACGACCGCGGGCCCGGCGCCGGGCAGGTCGAGCCGGACCCGGTGCCCCGCCTCGGCGGGAGCGGCGCCGTCGAGCGGCTGCCAGAGCAGCGCCGTCACGCGCCCGTCGGGGTGCCGCGTCACGAGGTGGTCGGCCCCTCGGGCCAGCACCGACGACCCGAGCCGAGCCAGGAACGCGTACAGGTGGAACACCGGCTTGCGCAGCTGGCGGTGCCCGAGCAGGCCGAACCCGCCGTGCAGCGGCGCGGTCGGGATGCCGACCTCCTCGAACACGTCGCACAGCGTCCAGTAGGAGAAGGAGTCGACCAGGTCGCCGCCGCCGGCGAGCACCGGCGCGAGGTAGGCGGCCTGGTACGCCGTGTCGTGGATCGGGTTGTCCGGCCGGTACGACGAGGAGAACTCCGTGATGTGCACCGGCAGCCCGGCCAGCGCGGTCCCGGCCAGCAGCGACCGCGGCGTCGCGAACTGGTCGAGCAGGTCCTGCGGCGGCCGCAGCGTCTGGTAGGTCCCGAACGGCACGTGCTGCGCCGGCCCCGAGGTGTACGCGTGCTTGCTGACGAAGTCGCACGGCACCCCGGCCTCGGCGACGTGCTCGGCGAACCGCGGCAGCCAGTCGTCGGCGCCGGGCGACACCGCGGGCCCGCCGACGGGGATGTCGGCGTCGACGTCCTTCACGGCGCGCGCGGTCACGTCGTACAGCCGGTGGTACGCGGCCTCGTCGGCTCCCTGCCAGAAGAACGGCAGGTTCGGCTCGTTCCACACCTCGACCGGCCAGGTGCGGACGGTCTCGATCCCGTACCGGTCGACGAGGTGCCGCAGCAGCGCGCGCACCAGGTCGGCCCACGCGTCGTGGTCCCGCGGCGGCGTGACGTTGCCCCGCCACCAGAACTGCGTCTGGTCGCCGGACGCGAGCGCGGCCGGCATGAACCCCAGCTCGAGGAACGGCGCCATGCCCGCGTCCAGCCAGGTGTCCACCACCAGGTCGAGGTACGCGAACCCGTACCGGGTCCCCGACCGGCCCTCGTGCGACCAGGGCTGCACCAGCCCCATGTCGTCGTGCAGGATGCCGTGCGCCCGGGTGGCGCCGAACCCGATCTCGTCCTGCACCACCGCGAGCGAGTCGCGGTAGTCGGCGTGCAGCACCTCGCGGGTGCGGCCGGTGCCCACGCAGGCGCGCCAGGCGGGCGGCAGGGTGCCGACGGGCTCGGACGGGACGACGACGGCGGCGGGTGCGCCGGTGCTGGTCATGGTGGCTCTCCGGTCGGGGATGGGGACGAAGCTCGCCGCCGTCCCGGGCGCGAGGGCAGTGGCACCCGGGACGACGGCGAGGGCTCAGCCGTTGTCGGCCACGTAGCGGTCGCGCGCGCCGTTGACGACGTCGACGTACTGCGTCGCGCCCTTGCCCTCGAGGTCGGCGACGAACGCGTCCCACTCGGACAGGTCGCGCTGGCCGAGGATGAACTGGATCGTGCCCTGCGAGACCGCGTCCCGGAGCGTGGTGTCGATCAGCGTCAGCTGCTCGTTCTCGGCCTCGTCCAGCGGGGCCGGCGGCGCGAGGTCGATCATGTCGTAGTCGGCGATCGACTCCTGGAACGCGACCTCGGCGTCGGAGAACGTCGACCACAGCAGCTCGGTCGCGCCGCCGTAGGCGAAGTTGCCGCCCGCGAACCCGAAGTCCTTCTGCAGGTGCTTCGGGGCCCCGGGGTTCAGCCCGACGTAGTCGACGTCGGCGGCGAGGGTGCGGGTGCCGTCGGCGGCCTTCTCGAAGGTCGTCCCCTCGACGCCCCACTTGGTGAACTCCTGGCCCTCGTCCGAGTAGAACAGCCAGTCGATGAACTGCATCATCGCGACGAAGTTCGGCGAGTCGGCCGCGTCGGCGTTGATCATGATCCCGTTCTCGGTCTGCGTGACCGGGTTCAGCACGCAGCCGACCGGGCCGCACGGGAACGGGATCTTCGCGACCGTCGCGTCGGGGTCGTTGGTCGCGAGCCCGGGCTCGTACTCGTTGACGACGCTCTGCGCGTTGGTGCCGATCGCCACCGACTTCCCGGTGACGAACTTCTGGATCGCGCTGTCGTCGTCCTGGGTGAAGCTCTCGGGGTCCATCAGCCCGTCGGCGACGAGGTCGTGGAAGTACTCGACCATCTCCTTGTACTCGGGCATCGCGGCGGTGGCGACGAACTCCTCGGCGTCGCCGTCCCAGGTCGCGTTGTTGTAGCCCCAGCCGGCGGAGGTGCCGAAGCCGAGCGCCGCCATGTTGAGCAGGTTGCCGCCGGGGTAGGTCTCGGAGAACCGGTCGGAGAACGGGTACTCGCCCGGGCGGGCCTCCTTGATCGCCTCGAGGGTCGTGCGGAACTCGTCCCACGAGGTCGGGGCGTCGAGGCCGAGGTCGGCGAGCACGTCCGTGCGCATCGCGATCGTGTAGTCCTGCCACGGCGCCTCGTGCAGGCCGGGCAGCACGTAGTACTTGCCGTCGGCCTGCCGGAGCTGGTCGATGTTGTCCTCGAGGCCCCAGTCGGCGACCTTCTGCTGGTAGTTCGGCATCAGGTCGACGTAGTCGGAGACTGCGAGGATCGCGCCCGAGGACACGAACGCGTCCTCCTGACCGGGGTAGGTCTTCGCGATGATCGACGGGGCGTCGCCGGCGCCGATCAGCAGGCTGCGCTTCTGCTCGTAGTCGGACATCGGCACGAGCGTCGGGTCGAGCGTGACGTTCGTGCGGTCGGTGATCTCCGACCACAGCAGCCAGTCGTCCTGCGACGGGTAGTTCGGGTGGTCGGAGAACAGCATCGAGAACGTGAGCGGCTCCGTCGCGGTGAACTGGTCGCCGGCGGCGTAGTCCTCCATCGCCCCCGTGCGGTTGTCGAGGCCGGAGGTCTCCTCGTCGCCGTCGGAGCCGCCGGAGCAGGCGGTCAGGGCCAGGGCGAGGGCGGCTGCGGCGGCGAGGCCGCGCGCCCGCGTGCGCTGGGACATGGCATTCCTTTCGTGACGAACATCGTCGTTGGTCGCGGGAGGGAAAGAGCGGGGGTCAGCCCTTGACGGAGCCGAGCATCACCCCCGAGACGAAGTACCTCTGCACGAACGGGTAGACGCAGAGGATCGGGAGGACGGTGAGCACCATCGTCACGGACTGGATGTTCGCGGAGACCTGCGCGACGTCGGCGGCCGCGGCGCCCGTGGACTGGGCGGTCGACGACCCGGCGATGAGGTTCCGCAGGTAGACCGTGACCGGGAACAGCTCGGACTTGTCCATGTAGAGGAACGCCGCGAACCAGGAGTTCCAGAAGCTGACCGCGTAGAACAGCAGCATCGTCGCGATCACCGCCTTGGACAGCGGGATGACGATCTTCCACAGGATCCGGTAGGTGCCGAGGCCGTCGATCTGCGCGGCCTCCTCGAGCTCCAGCGGGAGGTTCTCGAAGAACGCCTTCATCACCAGCAGGTTGAACACGCTGATCGCGTTCGGCAGCACGATCGCCCACAGCGAGTTCTTCAGCCCGAGGCTCGTGATGAGGACGTAGTTCGGGATCAGGCCGCCGTTGAAGAACATCGTGAACACGGCGATGCCGATGAGCACCGAGCGCCCGCGCAGGTGGTGCTTCGAGATGACGTAGGCGTAGCAGGTGGTGAGCACCAGGGCGATCGCCGTGGCGACGACGGTGTAGATCACGGTGTTCTTGTAGTTCGTCCAGAACATCGCGTCGTTCATCACGAGCTGGTACGTCGTGAGGTTGAACCCGACCGGCCAGATGTTCACCTGGCCCGACCGGATCGCGGTGTCCGAGCTGAACGACCGCGCGATGATCATGAGGAAGGGGTAGAGCGTCACGGCGACGACGCCGAGCAGCGCCACCACGTTGAACGCCCGGAACACCTTGTAGCCGCGGGTCTCCCGCAGCAGGCTGCCGGTGCGCGCGGGCAGCGGGCCCGCGGAGGTCTCGACGGTCGTCACCACAGGCTCGCTCCCACCGCTCGCTTCGAGATCGCGTTCGCGGAGAGGATCAGCGTCAGGCCGATGATCGACTCGAACAGCCCGATGGCCGCCGCGTACGAGAAGTTGTTGGACACCAGGCCGACCCGGTACAGGTACGTCGAGATGACGTCGGCCGTGGGATAGGTCAGCGGGTTGTAGAGCAGCAGGACCTTCTCGAACCCGACCGCCATGAAGGTGCCGATGTTGAGGATGAGCAGCGTGACCATCGTCGGCCGGATGCCCGGCAGCGTGATGTGCCAGGTCTGCTTCATACGGTTCGCGCCGTCGATCCGCGCCGCTTCGTAGAGGCTCTCGTCGACCGTGGTCAGCGCCGCGAGGTAGAGGATCGTGCCCCAGCCGACGGTCTGCCAGACCTCGCTCGACACGTACACCGCGCGGAACCACTCGGGGCGCTGCAGGAACGGCACCGCGTCCCCGCCCAGCGCCGTGACGACCTGGTTCACCGTGCCCTCCAGCGAGAGCAGCTGGAACAGCATGCCGGCGATGATGACGATCGACAGGAAGTGCGGCAGGTAGGACACCGACTGCACGAACCGCTTGAACACCCGCGAGCGCAGCTCGTTCAGCAGCAGCGCCAGCACGATCGGCAGCGGGAAGCAGAACAGCAGCGTGAGCGCGCCGATGACCAGCGTGTTCCGGAAGACCATCCAGAACGTCGGGTCGGACAGGAACATCTCGACGTAGCGGAAGCCCACCCACTCCTCGCCGAAGATGTTGCCGCCGGCGCGGAACTTCCGGAACGCGATGACGTTGCCGAGCATCGGCGTGTACCGGAACACCGCGAAGAAGATCAGCGGCAGCACGGCCAGCGAGTAGAGCTGCCAGTCCTTGCGCAGCGCCGTACGCCAGGGGATCTTGCCGTCCATCCGGCCGCGGCGGGTCCGGCGGCTGGTGCGGCCGCGGCGGGCGCGGGCGTCGGGGTCGGCGGCCGGGGTGATCTCCGCGGCCGGGCCGGCCGGGCCCGTGGGCACGGGGGCCGGCGTGGTGATCTCGGGGCCCTGGACGGTCATGCGCTCACCGCGCCAGGGACCACGACCGGCCGGCGCGGGTGGCGTCGGGCTGGAGGCGGTGCGTCGCTCATGTGGCATCCACTTCGTCGTGGGTTCGGTCGGGCTCGCGTTTCGAAAGTTGCGCTCCGACGACCGATACCGTTTCACCCGCACCGTAGGGGCGTCGGGCGGCGTCCGTCAACCACACCCCTCTTCCCGCCGTCGGGCACGGTCCGTGCGCTACAGTCGGGGCCAGCTGCTCGACAGCGACAGTTTCGAAGGGGAACCATGCCGAGAGGCCGCACGACGATCGCCGACATCGCGAGCGAGGTGGGCGTGTCGATCCCGACCGTGTCGAAGGTGCTGAACGGCCGCACCGACGTCTCGGAGGCGACCCGCGCCCGCGTCGAGGCGGCGCTCGAGCGGCACGACTACCGCAAGCCCGTCGCCACCCGGGGCTCCGGCCACGGGGTCCGACTGCTCGACCTGGTGTTCCACGCCGCCGACAACCTGTGGGCGCAGGAGATCATCAAGGGCGTCGAGCAGGTCTGCGGCCCCGAGCGGGTCGGCGTCGTGCTGTCCGAGCTCGGCGGCTCGCACCGCCCGCCGCAGGAGTGGATCGACGACGTCATGGCCCGCCGACCGCTCGGCGTCCTGCTCGTGCTGTCCGGGCTCGACGCCAAGCAGCGGCACCAGCTCGAGTCGCGGAACATCCCGTTCGCCGTGGTCGACACCCAGGGCGAGCCGCCCGCCGGCGTGCCCACCGTCGGCTCCAACAACTGGAACGGCGGCCTGTCCGGCACCCGGCACCTGCTCGCGCTCGGGCACCGCCGGATCGCCGCGATCTCCGGGCCGGACGACATGCTGTGCTCCCGCGCCCGCGTCGACGGCTTCCGAAGCGCGCACGACGAGGTCGGCGTGCCGTGGGACCCCGCGCTGATCCGGTGGGGCGCGTTCGACGCCGAGAGCGGCTACCGGCACGGGCTCGACCTGCTCGACCGCCCCGACCGGCCCACCGCCGTGTTCGCCGGGTCGGACTACCAGGCGCTCGGCGTCCTGCGCGCCGCCCGCGAGCTCGGGCTGCGCGTCCCCGAGGACCTGTCCGTCGTCGGGTACGACGACCTGCCGATCAGCCAGTGGATCGACCCCGGGCTGACGACCGTGCACCAGCCGCTGCGGGAGATGGCGTCCATGGCGACCCGGATGCTCCTGACGCTCGCCGCGGGCGGGCAGCCGCCGTCGACGCGGGTGGAGCTGGTGACGGAGCTGGTGATCCGGGCGTCGACCGCGGCGCCCTCGTCGACCGGGGGCCGGTCGTGACCGGAGGCGCGTGGGACGCGGCGCTCGACGCGCTGGACGGGCTCGACCCGCACGCGCTCGTCGTCGCCCGTCACGGGACCGTCCTGGCGCGCGCGACCTGGGCGCCGTACGACGCGGAGCACGCCGGGCTCGTCTACTCGGTCTCCAAGTCGGTCACCGCCATGGCCGTGCTGCTGCTCGAGTCGGAGGGGCGGCTGGCGCTGTCCGACCCGGTCGACCGGCACCTCGACCTGCCGAACCCGCACGGGTTCACGCTGCGGCACCTGCTCACCATGTCCACCGGGCACAGCCGCGAGCAGACGTCCGTGATGCCGGCGGACCCGGCCGTCCTGCTGACGACGCCGCCCGAGTTCCCCGTCGGGACGCGGTTCGCGTACTCCTCCCCCGCGACCTGCACCCTCGGCCGCGTCGTGCACGCCGTCGCCGGGGAGCAGCCGACCGCGTACCTGAGGCCGCGGCTGCTCGACCCGCTCGGCATCGGGCCGCGGTGGTGGCGGCCGCTCGCCGGCGTCGAGCAGGGCTTCTCGGGGCTGCACCTCACCGTCGACGACCAGGCGCGGCTCGGGATGGCGCTGGCGTCCGGGGGCGTCGCGCCGGGCGGGACGCGGGTGCTGCCCGCGGCCGTGGTCGAGGCGATGGCGACGACGTTCGTGCCGACGGCCGACACGTTCGTCGAGGACCATCAAGGCCCCGAGCCCGACACCGCCCACGACGACTGGGCGCTCGGGTACGGGTACGGGGTCTGGCGCAGCCGGCACGGGTACCGGATGGACGGGGCGTACGGGCAGTTCACGCTCGTCGTGCCCGAGTCCGGGGTCGTCGTGGCGTACCAGGGGTCGGCGATGGACACCCAGCGGGTGCTCGACGTGCTGTGGGGGCTGGTGGCGGCGGCTGGGTCGTGGCCGGCCGGGGCGGCGGGTGCGGGTGAGCGCGACGCGTCGGGCGGGGCGCCGGGCGCGGCCGGGTCGGCCGGGACGCTCGTCGGCGGTGTCGCGGAGCGCGACTCGTGGGCGGCGCGCGACCGGTACGTCGCGTCGGACGCCCCCGCGCTCGACGTCGCGGGGTGGACGCTGGACGACGCCGGGCCCGACGCGTGGCGGTTGACGATCGCGGCCCGCGACGGCCTGCCCGGCGGCGTCGTCGACCTGCGCCCGGACGCGTGGAACCGCGGGTCCCTCACGCTCCGACCCGGCGACGTCGCGTCGGGTGCCCCCAGCGACCCCGTCCCCGACGGCGTCGTCCCCGTCGCGGCGCGCGCCGAGCGGCTGCCCGACGGGACCGTGCGCGCCCACCTCGTCGCGACCGCGTCCCCGCACCGGCTGCTGGTCACCCGCGCCCCCGACGGCGCGCTCTCCGCCCGCTGGCACACCGCACCGCTGTGGGAGCCCACGCTCGCCACCCTCCTCGTCCCGCCGCTGGTCGCCGCACCGGCGCGGGGACCGTCCTGACCGCTCGACCCCCACCGGAGCCATGACCCCCGACAACGCCGTCGCCGTCACCGTCCACCCCGCCTGGCTGCCCGACGCGGCCCTGGTCCCGCTGCGCGCGCAGCCGTCCGCCGTCCTCGGCGCCGGGCCGTGCCTCGACACGGTCCGCTCGGAGCTGTCGTCCGGCTCCTCGGCCCCGGCCGCCGCCGAGGCGCGGCTGGTCGTCGCGCCGGTCGAGGCCGTCGCGTCGCCGTCGTCGGTCGGCCTCGACGCCCTGCCCCAGGTCCCCGCCGGCGGCCACGCCATCGTCCGGACCGGCGACCGCACGGTGCTGCTCGGCGCCGACGGACCGACCACCCTGCGCGGGCTGTACGCGCTGGCCCGCGAGGAGGCGGTGGGGCGGATGCTCGGCCGCGACGCGGTGCCCGGGACGACGACGAGCGCGCCCGAGCAGCCGCTCCGCATGCTCGACCACTGGGACAACATGACCGTGCACCCGGTGATGGGCCAGATCGAGCGCGGCTACGCCGGCGGCTCGATCTTCTACGCCGACGGCGAGGTCCGCGCCGACCTGGGCCGGGTCCGCGACTACGCCCGGCTGCTCGCCGCGACCGGCGTCGAGGCGGTCGGCATCAACAACGTCAACGTGCACGCCCACGAGGCCCGGCTGCTGACCGAAGGCCTCCCGGACGTCGCGCGCATCGCCGCCGTCTTCCGGGCGTACGGGATCCGGATCTTCCTGTCGGTGTCGTTCGGGTCGCCGCAGCGGCTGGGCGGTCTGGCGACATCGGACCCGCTGGACCCGGCTGTCGCCTCCTGGTGGGCCTCGACGGCGGACCGGGTGTACGCCGCGGTCGCGGACTTCGGCGGCTTCCTCATCAAGGCCGACTCGGAGGGCCAGCCCGGGCCGTTCGCGTACGGCCGCAGCCACGCCGACGGCGCGAACATGCTCGCCGCGGCGCTGCGGCCGCACGGCGGCACCGTCCTGTGGCGGGCGTTCGTCTACAACCACCACCAGGACTGGCGGGACCGCACCACCGACCGCGCGCGGGCGTCGTACGACCACTTCGCGCCGCTCGACGGGACGTTCGCCGACAACGTCGTCCTGCAGGTCAAGCACGGGCCGATGGACTTCCAGGTCCGCGAGCCGCTCTCCCCCGTGCTGGCCGCGATGCCGCGTACCCGGCTGGCGATCGAGCTGCAGGTGACGCAGGAGTACACCGGGCAGCAGCGGCACGTCTGCTACCTCGCGCCGGCCTGGCGGGAGTACCTGCGGTTCCCGCTGGACGGCTCGCGGGCGGTGGCGTCGATCGTCGGCGGATCGGGGGCGTCGTCGCCCGCGGGTGGGGTCGTCGCGGTGTCGAACGTCGGGGACGACGCGTTCTGGACCGGGCACCCGCTGGCCCAGGCGAACCTGTACGCGTTCGGGCGGCTGGCGTGGGACTCGACGCTGACAGCCGAGGACGTGCTGGACGAGTGGATCGCGCTGACGTTCGCCTCGGCCGATGCCGACGACCTGGCGCGGATCCGGTCGGTGCTGCACGACGTCATGGACGGCTCGTGGGCGCGGTACGAGGGGTACACCGCGCCGCTGGGCGTCGGGTTCATGGTCGACCCCGGCACCCACGGCGGGCCGTCGGTCGACGGGTACGAGTACTCGCGCTGGGGGACGTACCACTTCGCCGACCGCGACGGGATCGGAGTCGACCGCACGGTGGCGACCGGGACCGGGTTCGCGGGGCAGTTTCCGTCGCCGTGGCGGGAGACGTACGAGTCGGTCGAGACCTGCCCGGACGAGCTGCTGCTGTTCTTCCACCACGTCCCGTACGCGCACGTGCTCCGGTCGGGGAAGACGGTGATCCAGCACATCTACGACTCGCGCTCCGAGGCGGTCGAGGGGCTGGACGCGGTCGAGGCCTCGTGGGACTCGCTGGCGGACCTCGTGGGCGTGGCGGTGCCGGCCGCCTTCGACGCGCGGGTGCGGGAGCGGCTGGAGGTGCAGCGCGCGTCGGCCGTGGAGTGGCGGGACCAGGTGCGGAGCTACTTCTGGCGGAAGTCGGGGGTGAAGGACGCGTCGGGGCGGGTCGTGTACTGAGCCCGGGGTACGCGGCGTCACTCGGCGAAGTCGAACGACGTTCTGAGCATGCGTACGCGGTGGACGCATGCGGCCGGGGGGCGAGTGGACCCGCCGCGCCGTTAGTGCGTATCGAATCTGGGTGCGGTGCAGTCCGGCGCCATGGGACCGGCGCGGCCCGCGGAACTCATCGAAGCGGCGATGAGTTCATCGGCTGCGCTCGCTGGCGCGCGCAGCGAATGTGAAGAGCGTGAGCTCGACGACGACGAGCGCGATGATCTCGGCTCGGGCGACGTGCGACCAGAACTCCGCGGGTGTGATCACCCCTGGCTGACCCTGATTGAGTCCGAACCGGTCGTACCAGGGGTTCTGCACGGTGACGACGATCATCGGCACGAGAGCCGTGGCCATCCGGAGCGCCTGCGGGAACGGGCTGCGCCGGAACGGACCACGAAGCCCGACGAGGGCGGCGGTGAGAACGCACGGCAGCATGAGCAAGACGGCCGGCCACGACATTCCGACCGCGACGGCGCCCAGCCAGGCTGCACTGACCAGGAGCGGCCACCACAGGTAGCTGCGCGCCGGGCTGGGCGTCGTCGCGGATTGTCGAGTTCGGGTCACGGGAGGGTAGTCAGGGCCCAGGTGGCGCTGGGATGCGTGTGGGTCTCGTCGCCGTCGGAGACGACGACCCGAACCGCGTGGATGGAGCGTTCGCCGGCCGTGGTCGTGTGTGTGTACGTCGGACCCGTGCCCACAGGCGTGTCGTCGAGGTACCACTGGAACGTCACCGGCACGTTCTCGGGGTCGGTGGCAGCGACGGAGAACACCTGACTGGCCCCGCCGGTGACGGTGACCCGACCGGTCGCAGGACTCGAGGTCGCGACCACGGCGGGGGCACTGGCCTGGTTCGAGACGACCCGCACGTAGCTGGTCGTGCTCAGCCCGCGCGAGTCCGTCACGCGTGCCCCGACGAGCTGGTCGCTAGCCCGGTCCGGTGTGAAGGGCGCCGTGGTGCCGGTGGCGTCGTCGAAGTCCCCGTCCAGGTCGAAATCCCAGCGCACGGTCAGGGCGCCCGTACCGCTGCCGGTCGTCGCGGTCAGGGTGGTCGGGGCGCCGGCGGTCACGGTGGTGCCGGGACCGGCCAGGGTCAGGGTCGGCATGGCGACGGCCTGCACCTGTGCGATCAGTTCGGCGTTCAGCGCGGCTGCCTCGTCGGCGGCGGCCTGGAACGTGGTCAGCAGGTCGGTCGAGGCGGCCAGGACCGCGTCGTAGGCGTCGAGTGCGGACATGTTCGTGGCGGGCGGGACGAAGGCCAGGATCCGGTCGACCACGACCTGGGCATCAGCGGGCGTGAATCCGATCGCCTCGTAGTCGGCAGTCTCCTGCGGGCTGAGGCCGGTGGACGAGAGGCGGGTCTGCAAGCCGGTGAGCGCCGCCGCGTCGATGGGGTCGTCGGCGCCGGGCTGAGTCGCCAGCGCGTCGCGCTCGGCCTGCAGCAGAGCCATGAGTTCTTGCTGGTCGGCCACGAGCGCGCTCGTGTACTGCTCCAGAGAGACCGCGTGGCTGACCGTCCAGCGCACATCATCGGCGTCCCGGGCTCCCAGGAGACGCTCGTGAGAGTCGATGACGGCCTGCACCGTGGCGGCCTGCTCGGCCTGGAGCGTCGCGATCCGGACCTGCTGCAGGTGCGACGGGTCGTCGATTGCCGGTGCGAACGGGTAGCTGCTGGACAAGCCCAGGGCGGCGAGTCGGTCCGCGAGGTCGGTCTGCACCGCTTCGATGTCGAGTCCGACGGCCCGTCCGTAGGCCGGGTCGGCGGGGTCGTCGGCCAGGTTCTGGTAGTGCTGCGCCTGCGTTCCGGCGAGCGAGTTGATGACCAGCCCGCCGATGTAGAGCACCCCGTCGTTGTAGCTCGTCGGGACAGTGAAGTCGGTGAAGGACAAGCCAGCAGTACCGCCGCCCGCGACCAGCCCCGTGAGCGGCACGCTCCACCCGGCAGAGCTCGCGAACCGTCCGGCGTCCGTGGCGGCGGCTCCGGCTTGAACGCCACCGGCGTAGCGGCCGAAGTTGGACAGCTGCGACCACCCGCCCACCTGGGCCTGAGCCTCCGCCTTCACCGACGCGGAGTCGAAGTCATACCCGGCTAGGTCTGTGCCGGTGACCGAGAATGCGTAGTCGGTCCCGGCGCCGAGCAGGATGTCGTGGGCGGGGTCCCATGTTCCGTTCAGGTCGTTGTCGATGAGGATGTCGTAGCGGCCGGCCTCCAGGGTCGGCAGCCAGGCGTACTGGTCGTAGAAGGTCCCGAATGACTGGAACCGGTTCACCGAACCCGTGACGTCGACAGCGCGGTCGCCGTCGGACCAGGTCGTGTTCGCGGTGACGTAGATGTCCGCCGTGGGCACGATGTGGCCCGGCGGGACGTAGTCCAGGTCGCCGGTCACGCACACCGGCTGGTTGCGGTGGAACGTCTCCTGCGGCCAGAAGTCGCAGTCCGTCACCATCGCGGACGCGGCGGCGGCCGGTCCCGCGCCCGCTAGAAGAACCAACGGGGCGAGCAGCGCCCCTGCTCCCAGACCGGCGGTCAGTCTTGTTCGTACGCCTGTCATTGCTAGCCCCCTGTTGCTGTGCTTGGGGGACCTGGCCCGAGCGATCGCCGATCCCCCTGTCCTCGGGACGCTAACCACGGCAGCAGAGGGGGGGTGCTTGATTCGCTCCGGCTTCACCCGAAGGGGTGCCGCGCTCAGGTCGCCGGCGGGGCGCTGAGATGGCACGGCCTTCGCCCACCTCAAGCAAGGGCGCGGTCTGGCCACCCGGTTCGACAAGCACGCCGCGAACTACCGCGGAGCCGCCGTCCTACGGGCCTGCTCTGCCTCAGACCGTGAGGAGACGCGTCCTGGTCAATAGGCGGCGCGGCGCGATTCACGCACGATCCACGTTGCCCGACGCAGCCGATCGTCGAGTACTGCTGCGGCGTGACGCGCGCGGGGCTCACGGGCCGGGCTCGCTCGCGGCGCTCCCGTTGTCCCGGAACAGCACCCACTCGAGCCGCTCCGCAGGCACGCCGAGCGTCCGACTCCAGTCGTGGACCGCCTCGACGTACGCCCGGTACCTCGCCGCGCGGGACCGGCTGCCGGCGAGGTCGACGAGCCGCACGTCGAGCGTCGTGTTCAGCGCGCGGTAGACCCTGTCGTCCAGGATCAGCGGCTGCCAGTCCCGGCCGGCCCGTCGGCCGGCGTAAGCGAACCACTTCGTGAAGAACGACGGACCGACGCCAGGGCACCTCCAGCCGTCGTAGGCCTCGGCGAGCGCCGCCGTGCCGTTCGCGTCCCGGAGCCGCTCGACGCTCGTCCGCAGTGCGCTCAGGAGCTGCGCCCGGTGGGCGAAGGCCCGCGCGGTGTGCCGGAGCGTCCGCGTGCCGGTGACCCCCGCACCCCAGGCCTGGACCGCGAGGAACGCTCGGAGCAGTGCCACATCGTCCGCGAGGTCGGTGCCGTCGAGCAGACCGTGGACTGCCTCGCGATCGACCAGCCGGTCCCCCGGCGTGCTCTGGCTCGGGCGCGACACCGCGTCGTCGTCGAACACCGCCAGCACGCCCGGATCGATGTCGAGCAGAGCCGATCGCCAGGACCAGGGCCGGATCAGGACCGGCTTCTGCGGCTCGTTCACGTGTGCATCGACCAGGCCTTCGAGCGCAGGCGGAACCTCGAAGCCCTCGCTCACGGCGTCACCTCCACCGGGTGCGCGTCGTGGTACCGGGCGACGACGTCCGCCGACAGGCGGCCTCGGTCGCTCACCACGATGCCCTGGCCGCGCGCCCACTCGCGGATCACCGCCGGCGCGACGTCGGCGCGCGCCGCCACCACGCGCTCGACCGCAGGCGCCGGGGCCGATGGGGTGGCGCGCCCGTGCCTGGTCGCGGTGACCGTCGGCGCGGCCGTGGGCTGGACGTGGTCGAGCAGGACCCCGAACAGCTCCGGCGCGACGATGCGGGTGCCGAGGCGCTGCGCGTCCGCCAGCTTGGTGCCGGCGAAGCTGCCGTCGGTGACAAGCATGGCCGTGCGGCCTGACACCTTGGTCGAGACCCGCAGGCCCGCAGCCTTGGCCCGCGCCTCGAGCACCGTCCGCACGTCCTCGTCGCACCCGGTGAACACCACCGACTCCCCGACCCGCAGCGGCTCGCCGTGTGCCCACCCCTCGGGCAGCGGCGCCAGCCCCTCGCTCTGCCGGGCGTCGCGCCGGGCCGCGGCGGCGTCCAGCGACGCGAGCACCCGGCTCCGGTCCACACCCAGCAGCTCGGCGACCTCGTACAGCTCGGCGCGCTCTGCCTGAGTCACCCGGGCATCGGCGACCGCCTTGCCCGCGAGCGCGAGCAGGAACGCCTCGTGCGCGGCGGTGACCGCCTCCGGCGGCAGCTCCCACAGCTGCGCGATGTCGGCGAGCGCGCCGGCCTCGTCGTCGGTGAGGACGCCGTCCTCCAGGACCTCCGCGAGCAGCTCGACGTACGAGGCCGTGCCTTCCGGCGCACCCGTCGGGACGGCGTCCGCCACTGCGAGGTCGTCGAGCAGCTGCACGAGGCGGCGGTGCTCCCGGGGCTGCTCGCGGATCCGGCGGTCCTCGCGGACGACGCCGGCGGGAGCCGCGGGCACCACGGTCCCGGACGGTCCGTCGGGCCACGCCACTCCGGCCGCTTCCGCGACCAGCGCGTCATACAGAGCTGCCCCGCCGCGCCGTGCGCCCAGGTAAGCCGCCAGCAGACCGGCGGCCGCGCGGGCGTCGCCGAGCGCCGAGTGCGCGCCCTCGTGCCGGACGCCCGCCGCGGCGCAGCAATCGGGGAGCCGACGGCGGGCGAGGGACGGCAGGTGGCGGCGGCTCTCCTCGAGCGTGCACAACGAAGGAGCCCACGGCATCGCCCACCCGGCGCGAGCGAACTCGGCGCGGAGGAACCCGAGGTCGAACCGGGCGTTGTGCGCGACGAGCACGAGCCCGGACAGCCGGCCCGCCAGCGTGGCGACCTCGGCCGCGAACAGCGGCGCGTCCGCGACGTCCGCGGCGGTGATGCCGTGGATGTGCGTGGCGCCGACCGGGCCCTGCGGGTTGAACCGGGACGACCACTCGTCGATCGGCCGGCCGGCGGCGTCGCAGCGGACGACGCTGAGCTCGAGGACCCGGTCGCGGGCGGCCGCGAGGCCGGTCGTCTCGACGTCGAGGACGGCGAAGACGGCGCGCGGAGCCGACGTGAGGGGCAGCGAGGGGACCGCCACCGGCGTCGCGGCGCGCGTCGTCGGCGCGGGAGGCCCGACCTGGTCGAGCAGCTGCGCCGCTGTGGGCTCGTCCGTGCGCTTCCGTGGCCGCAGCCAGTCCCACATGCCCATGCGTCGTCCTCGGTCGGGGTCGGGTCGTTGCCGGAGGCTATCGGCAGTGCGCCGGCCGGCGACAAGGGCGTCTGCACCCGGGTCGCCCGATCGGACGCGCGCACACGCCGACGCGTCGCCACGCCCCGTCGCGCGAGGGCCGGACCGCGCTCGAGGGCTGAGGTGAGGACTGAGGGCTGGGGTTCGTCAGACCGGCCAAGTGGCTGAATTCGAACGGGCGCGGCCGGTTTCGCGCCCCGCGATCAGTCTTTCGGCTCTAGCCTCGGCAGGCTGACGGTGGGTGGAGACGAGAGGTGCCCGATGAACGAGCCTGAGCTGACGATGACCCGGGACACCGCGACCACGGCACCGGCGGAGTTCGTCGCGTCGGCCAAGCAAGCCACCCAGACCGACGGCTTCCAGGCGCAGATCTACAAGGCGATCTCGGTCCAGCGGCCGGTGGTGCTCGAGTACCTGCGGTCGCTACGCCGGGACAAGCCGGACGCGTCCCCGGCCGAGCTCCTCAAGGAGCTCGATCGCCGCTACGTCGCGACCGTCACGACCACCAGCACGGGCGTCGGCCTCTCGGCCGCGATCCCGGGCGTAGGCATCCCCGTCGCACTCGGACTTGGCGTCGCCGACCTGCTGTTCTTCTACGAGACGAGCGCGCTCTACGTCCTGGCCGTCGCGGAGCTCAACGGCATCGAGGTCGACGACGCGGCCCGTGCTCAGCCCCTCGTCTTCGGGATGCTGCTCGGAGAGAAGTCGCAGAGCCAGGTGACCAAGATCGTCCTCGGTTCCATCCCCGGCCTCGACGCCGGCGACGCTCGCACCGTCGCGGCCGGTGTGGTCGGCAAGGCGATGCCGAACGGCTGGGGCGAGGTGCTCACCCAGCAGCTCCCCGACTCCGCGCTGGCACCCGTCCTCACCATCCTCGCGCGCGAGGCGCTCAAGAACGGCGCGAAGATCGGCGCAGGCACCCTGGGCAAGGCCATTCCCTTCGGAGTCGGTGCCCTGATCGGCGGGGTCGGCAGCTTCACCTTCGGTCGCGACGTCGTGAAGTCCGCTCGGGTTGCGTTCCCCCAGCCGCTGACGGCGTTTCCCGCGGCGCTCGTGGAGTTCGTGAGGACTGAGCCTGAGTCCGTCGCCCCGTCGCGCGCCGCCGCTGCGTTGCAGAGCGCCGCCGACAGCGTCTCCGACTTCGGCGAGGACGTCTGGGGAACCGTGACGCGGGCGGCCGACGTCTTCCGGTCGGTCGACCTGGATGGCGACGGCGTCCCGGACGAGGCGCGCGCGCTCACCGCGGTGAAGGGCGCCGGGTCCGCGGTCAAGGGGGCGGGATTCGCGGTCAAGGGTGCTGCGGCCGGTGCGGTCGGTTCGATGTTTCGCCGGAAGCGTGCCGCGGACGCGACCGAGACCGGGGACTCGGTCGAGCACTCCGGGGCATGAGCGCGGTACGCACCGGTGCGAGTGCGACATCCCGCCGTCGGCGCCATGGACTCGGTGCCCTGGTCATGATCCTCGTGGCGGTGGGCGTGGCCTGGTGGGGCCTGCCACGCCTCGGCCTGATCGACCCCGCTGACACCGAGAGCGAACCTGGCGCCCTCGTACGACCGCCGTCCGCCGCCGGTCCGGTGCCGGTGGAGCGGGTCGTCGACGGGGACACGATCATCGTGCTCCGCGACGGAGCCGAGGAACGAGTGCGGTTGCTCGGCATCGACACCCCGGAGAGCGTCAAGCCCGACAGCCCCGTCGAGTGCTTCGGCCCCGAGGCCTCCGCGCGCACGGCGGAACTGCTGACCGGACGGTCGGTCTGGCTCGAGAGCGACCCCACCCAGGACCCCGTCGACCAGTACGGTCGCACCCTGGCGTACGCGTGGCTCGACGAGTCGACGCTGGTGAACCTGCTGCTCGTCGCGGAGGGGTACGCCTACGAGTACACCTACGACGTCCCAGGCGTGCACCAGGTGGCACTCGCGTCGGCCCAGGACGATGCCTCTGCAGCCGGACTCGGCCTCTGGGGTACCTGCTAGCTGCGCGTCAAGCCCAGCGCAGCGAAGTCGGGACGCCGAGGAGCGGACCCCTTCGCCACGAAGAGGCCGCTCCTCGCCTGAGCGCACAGTGCGCCCGGCGCGCTACCGCTCCAGGCTCCCCCCGTTCGTCCGGATCACCTCGGCGTACCAGTCGAACGACTTCTTCCGGTACCGCTCCAGCGTCCCCGACCCGTCGTCGTGCCGGTCGACGTAGACGAACCCGTACCGCTTGCTCATCTGCGCCGTCCCCGCCGACACCAGGTCGATGCAGCAGCCCCACGTCGTGTAGCCGAGCACGTCGACCCCGTCGCGCAGCGCCTCCTCCACCTGCACGAGGTGCTCGTTGAGGTACGCGATCCGGTAGTCGTCGACCACGGTCCGCACCCCGTCCACCTCGACCAGCTCGTCGACGGCACCGAGCCCGTTCTCGACGATGAACAGCGGCTTGCGCCACCGGTCCCAGAACTGGTTCATCACGATGCGCAGCCCGACGGGGTCGATCTGCCAGCCCCACTCGCTGGCCACCAGCGTCGGGTTCGGCACGCCGCCCATCATGTTGCTCTGCCCTTCGAGCGCCCCGGGATCGGCCGTCTCGCAGATGCTCGAGTAGTAGGAGAACGACACGAAGTCGACCGTGTGCTTCAGCGTCTCGCGGTCGTCGTCGGTGATGTCGAGCTCGACGCCGAGCTCACGGAGGTGCCGCAGCAGGTACCCGGGGTACTCGCCCCGGCAGTGCACGTCGCCGAACGCCAGCGTCTGGTGCTGCGTCCGCATCACGGCGAGCGCGTCGGCCGGCGACGGCGTCAGCGGGTACGCCGGCACCGCGATGAGCATGCAGCCGACCTGCGCGTCCGGGGCGACCTCGCGGGCGATCTTCGTGGCGAGCGCGCTGGCCACGAGCTCGTGGTGGATCGCCTGGTAGAGGTCGGCCGGCGACAGCTCGTCCTTGGGCGTGAGGATCGCGCCGCTCAGCAGCGGGGCGTGCAGCACGGCGTTGATCTCGTTGAACGTCAGCCAGTACTTGACGCGCGACCCGTACCGCTCGAACAGGGTCCGCGCGTACGTCGCGAAGTGGCCGATCATCTCCCGGCTGACCCAGCCGTCGTACGTCCGCGCGAGCGCCAGCGGGGTCTCGTAGTGGGAGATGGTGACCAGCGGCTCCATGCCGTGCTTCTCGCACTCGTCGAGCACCCGGTCGTAGAACGCCAGGCCCTCCTCGTTCGGCTCGGCCTCGTCGCCGTCCGGGAAGATCCGCGCCCACGCGATCGAGAACCGGAACGTCCGGAAGCCCATCTCCGCGAACAGCGCGATGTCCTCGGCGTACCGGTGGTAGAAGTCGATGCCCTGCAGCTTGAGGTTGTCCGGCGTCGGCTCGTCGGTGGGCGGGCCCATGACGCCGCGGGGCATCACGTCCTGGATGGACAGGCCCTTGCCGCCCTCGTCGTACGCGCCCTCGCACTGGTTGGCGGCGGTGGCTCCGCCCCAGAGGAACCCGGGCGGGAAGTGGGTGTCGGTGGTGGTCACGATGGCGCCTCTCTGCGATGGGGGAAGGGGGCGCGGCTGACGTCGCGGATGGACCGTCCTCGGGCATGAAAAAAGACCTGCGCGAACCGGGCGCAGAAGGCCTCGGACGCGGCAGGTCTTGCCTGATCTGGTCAGTCACAATCCTGGTCGACGTCGCCATTCCTACCGTCGGCCCGAGGGGCCGTCAAGCCCCTCTTCAGCTCACCGTCGGTGCTACTCATCAGTCTGTGGACACCCGGTGTTGACAGGTGCTCAAGCCGCGCTGCTAGGTTCGCCGCAGTCGCCGCTCGACGGCGGCTCGTGCAGGTCCGGGGTTGTTACTGGCGACAGGCAAAACCCGAGCCGAGGCTGACCGGAGCATTGTTTCCGCCTGCCACCGGCTCGGGTTTTTTCGTGCCCGAAATCGCCCCGACGCTGCGCGCTGCGACCGGTTCGAGGAGGAATCGTGGCAACGGCCAGCAAGTACCAGACGATCGCGGACGACGTCCTGCGCGCGGTCGGCGGAGTCGAGAACGTCGTCTCCGTGACGCACTGCGCCACCCGGCTGAGGTTCCGCCTCAGAGACCGCGAGCGCGCGGACAAGGCCGCGGTCGAGGCGACCCGCGGCGTCATCACCGTCGTCGAGGCCGGCGGGCAGTTCCAGGTGGTCATCGGCAACACGGTCAACAGCGTGTTCGAGGCCGTCGCCGCCACCGGCGTCGCGACGGAGGCCGCCTCGTCCGGCGGGTTCCTCGCGCGGGCCATCGACCTCGTGACGAGCATCTTCACGCCGTTCCTCTGGGTGCTCGCCGGCACGGGCCTGATCAAGGCGTTCCTCGCCGTCGGCGCGCGGATCTCCCCCGAGTGGGGCGAGTCCTCGACGTACGCGATCTGGTTCACCGCGGCCGACGCGATCTTCCAGTTCCTGCCGATCCTGCTGGCGATGACCGCGGCCAAGCGGTTCAAGGCGAACCTCTACACGTCGGTGGCGATCGCCTGCGCGCTGATCTACTCGGCGACGCTGCCGGTGATCCCCGGCGCGGACGGCGCCGAGGTGACGCTCGACGCCTTCGCGGCGGGTGGCGGCGAGCTCACGTTCCTCGGCGTCCCGGTCGTCATGATCAGCTACCTGTCCGCGGTCATCCCGACGATCCTCGCGGTCTACGCGCAGTCCCACCTGGAGCGGCTGCTCGCCCGGTTCGTGCCCGACGCGCTGCGGAACTTCGTCACCCCGATGATCACGCTGGCCGTCATCGTCCCGGTCACGTTCCTCGCGATCGGACCGGTGTCCGACATCGTCGGCCGCGGGCTGTCGAGCGGCATCAACACGATGTGGGACCTGAGCCCGGCGGTGGGCGGCGCGCTCATGGGCGCGCTGTGGCAGGTGTTCGTCATCTTCGGCGTCCACTGGGGTCTGACGCCAGTGATGCTGCAGGACATGGTCACGCAGGGGTACTCGCTGCTGACCGGCCCGCTGTTCGCCGCCGTCCTCGCCCAGGCCGGCGCCGCGGCCGCCGTGCTGATCAAGACGCGCAACCGCGACCTCAAGGGCGTGGCCGGACCCGCGACGATCTCGGCGTTTCTCGCGGGCATCACCGAGCCGGCGATCTACGGCGTCACGCTGCGGCTGAAGAAGCCGTTCATCTACGCCTGCATCGGCGGCGCCGTCGGCGGGTCGATCGCCGCGGCGGGCGGGTCGGCGGCCGAGGGCTTCATCCTGCCGGGCGCGATCACGGTGACGGCGACCATGGGCATCGGCAACTTCACGATGCAGCTGATCGGCACGGGGCTGGCGATCGTCATCGCGTTCGCGCTGACGATGACGCTCGGGTTCACCGACATCCCGAACCCGCCCGCCGCTGAGGCCCCGAAGCCGTCGGGCGCGGCCGGCGGCGGCGTCGCGACCGCGCTCCGGACGCGGGTCGTGCTCGCACCGGTCGCCGGGCGGGTGATCGCGCTCGACGCGGTGCCGGACGCGGTGTTCTCGTCCGGCGCGCTCGGGGCGGGCGCAGCGGTGGTGCCGTCCGCGGGACGCGTCGTCGCACCGGTCGACGGCGAGGTGCTCACCGTCCTGCCGCACGCGTACGGGCTGCGGACCGTCGACGGCGTCGAGGTGCTCGTGCACGTCGGCCTCGACACCGTCCGGATGGCGGGCGAGGGCTTCGCCCCGGCGGTCACGCCCGGGTCGCAGGTGGTCGCCGGTGAGCTGCTGGGCGAGTTCGACCTCGCCGCCGTGGTGGCTGCCGGCTACGACCCCAGCACGGTCGTCGTGGTGACGCGATCGCCGGACGGGGTCGCCGTGACGGCGTCCGGCCACGGCTCGGTCAGCGAGGCCGACGCGCTGCTGCGGATCGGATGAGCCGACGAGCCGACGGCCCGGGTGGCGGTGATGAGCCGGCACCCGGGCCTCCCGCGGACGGACCGCGTCGAGGAGGACGCATGCGCGTGGTGCGGGTCTTCAACAACAACGTCCTGCTGGCCGACGACGGCGCCGGCGCGGAGGTCGTGCTGATGGGCCGAGGCCTCGGGTTCCAGGCCCGGCCCGGCGACGCCGTCCGGGAGGACGACGTCGAGCGCACGTTCGTCGCCGGCGGGTCGACCACGCCCGAGCACATCGCTGCGCTGCTCGAGGACATCCCCCCGTCGGACCTCGACCTGGCGCAGCAGATCGTCGACGAGGCGCGGGTCGAGCTCGGGCCGCACATCACGGCGCACGTGCTGATGCCGCTCGCGGACCACCTCTCGTACGCGCTGCGCCGGGCGCGCGCGGGGACGGAGATCGCGTACCCGCTGCAGTGGGAGGTGCTGCACCTGTACCCGCGGGAGGTGGCGTTCGCGCGGCGGTGCCTCGCGGAGGTGGCGTCCGCGACCGGGGTCCGGCTGCCCGACCTCGAGGCGGTGCCGTTGGCGCTGCACTTCGTGAACGCGCAGCTCGGAGGCGGGGACGGCGGGGAGATGGCGCGGACGTTCGAGATGACCGAGGCGTTCGCGGCGGCGCTCGGGATCGTGCGGGCGCTGCACGGGTGCGTGCTGGACGAGGAGTCGCTGGAGGTGGCGCGGTTCGTGACGCACCTGCGGTACCTGTTCGTGCGGCAGACGCGGGGGGAGGCGGTGCCGGGTGGGGGGTCGGCGGCGGCGCTGCGGGAGGCGGTGCGGGGGGAGCATCCGCGGGCGTTCGACTCGGCCGTGGCCATCGCCGGGCTGCTGCGGGGGCGGTTCGGGTGGGACGTGGGTGGGGAGGAGGAGGTGTATCTGGCGCTGCATGTGGCGCGGTTGGCGGGTGGGGTGGGGTGAGCGGGCGGGATCGATCCGCAGGATGGCGGGCCCGGGGCGGCGACCGGGCTCTTCACCTTCGGCCGCGACGTCGTGACGTCCGCTCGGGTTGCGTTCCCCCAGCCGCTGACGGAGTTTCCCGCGGCGCTCGTGGAGTTCGTGAGGACTGAGCCTGAGTCCGTCGCCCCGTCGCGCGCCGCCGCTGCGTTGCAGAGCGCCGCCGACAGCGTGTCCGACTTCGGTGAGGACGTCTGGGGAACCGTGACGCGTGCAGCCGACGTCTTCCGGTCGGTCGACCTGGATGGCGACGGCGTCCCGGACGAGGCTCGCGCGCTCACCGTGGTGAAGGGCGCCGGGTCCGCGGTGATGGGTACCGGCTCGGCGGTCAAGGGCGCTGCCGTTGACACCGGTAGCGTCCGCGGTATGGCAGACCGAGACGAGACGTCATCCCGGCCTCCCCGCTGGCACGCCGCGCTGGTCGCGGAGGATCTGCCACCATCCGACGGACCTGTCGCTGCCCTGGTGAAGGCCGATGGCCGGACGTGGGCCTGGATCCCCGACTCAGGGAGCCTTCGGCCACTCCCTCGGATCGGATCACCCTCGGACGCCGTCAGCTCCTTCGCCGAAGCGGGAGGCAAGGCGGTGCTCCTCGAGGCCGAGGCACTGCGGCCGGACGACGCGAGCCCGATGTTGGAGCGCCGATACTGCGAAGGCATCTACCGACTCGACCCACGCGATCTGACGACCACGCGCCTCCCGTTCGAGCCGCGCGGCGGCTGGGACTGGCGGCACGAGTTCGCGACCTCGCCAGACGGAAGGATGATCGTTGTCGCCGAGCGGTGGCGGCCTGATGAGTTCTACGCAGTTGCCCGACAGTTCGCGCCCGATCAGTTTCTCGATCGACTCCGAGCCACGGCCACCCTCCCAGTTCACGTCGCACTCCATCTGGTCGACACGGCGGCAGGCACCTCGAGGTCCGTTCTGACGATACGAACCTCGATGCCGCGGTCGTCAGATGACCGTCCCGTTCAATGGGCACCCGACGGCTCGCTCATCGCTGTCTCGCTCATGTCTGAGGTTCCGGGCGTTCCCACGACGCTGGTCCTCGAACCCACGACCGGCGACATCCGGCACGAGATCGCGGGCACACAGCTGGTCGGGTCTCTCTCATGGCACCACGACAGCGACCGCCTGCTTCTCGAGCGTCAAGGGCGAATCGTTGAACACCGTCTCAGTCACGGCGACGAGCACCCGCTCCCGCCTCTGCCCGGAGCGGGATCGTCCACGCGGAGGCCGACGCCCCCGGGTGCCGGCCGTCACAGGGTGCTCGGTTACGCCGACGAGGAACGGCTCTTCTCCGTCACCCACCGCGGATCGGTGATGACGCTCTGCCGCATCCGCCGGGGGTCGGCAGAGGTCGAGCCCCTAGCCCGGTGGGCCGGGTCTACCGACATGTACCCGTACCTAACCTCCATGCCTTGGGACTTCTGGTCATAGGCCTTGGCCGCGATCGCTCGGGCGCACCTTTCGTGTACCGCGCACCGTCGCGGGCCGGTCGGCGGTTGCGCCTCACGTCCCCCGCTTGATCGCCGCGGTCGCGAGGTGGTCCGCCGCCTCCGACAACCGCAGCCCCACGATGTCCAGCCGCCGCAGCACCTCCCGCCGCCGCAGCGTCGACGCCGTCAGCGGCTCGGCGAGCAGCGCCGCCATCGCGAGCTGGTACTGCCCCCGCACCGGCGCCTTCTTCGCCGCGAGCGCCGCCACCGACACCCGCCGCACGTCACGCCGCAGGCACTCGGTCGCCGCCCGAAGCGCCCGGACCCCGACCCGGATCTCCTCCAGCACGCCCACCCACGACGGCGCCGGCCGCACCCCGTACAGGTCGACCTCCCGCACGAAGTCCCGCAGGTTGTCGAGCACGTCGTCGACCGCCCGCGAGTACGTGAACAGGTCCTCCCTGTCGAGGTACGACGTCAGCGCGCGGGTCAGCGACTCGACGACGTGCGCCCGCCACGCGTCGCCCTCGTGCTCGACGGCCGCCACCTCCTCGCGCGCGGCCCTCGCCGACACTGACCCCCGCGCCAGCCGCAGCGCCACGTCGCAGGCTGCCTCGGTCGCGCGCAGCTGCCCGACGAGCCCGTCGACCAGGTCGTCCCGTGCCGCGCCCGAGATTCCGCGTGCCAACCGCCTCATCCGGCGACGAGCCCGGCGCCCCACGCGACGCAGCCCGCCACCACGACGCTCGCGGGCACCGTCAGCGCCCAGGCCAGTGCGACCCTCCCTGCGTACTCCCATCGGACCTTCCCTCTCCCTCGTGCGAGACCGGCGCCCACGAGGGAGCCGGAGAGCGTCTGCGCCATGCCGACGGGGCTGCCGGCCCCGGAGCTGGCGAGCATGACGACGGCCGTGGTCGTCTGCGTGGTCACGGCGTCGAGGCCGCGGACGGCGAGGATGCCGCGGTTGACGGTGCGCTCCATCCGCCCGAGCCCGACAGCCGCGCCGAGCGTGAACAGCCCGCCGCAGAGCAGCAGCTGCCAGAGCACCGGGTCGACCGTGGCCGCGCCCGGCGCGGACGCCACCGCCACGATCGCGAGCAACTTCTGCGCGTCGTTCGACCCGAAGGCGAGGCACAGCAGGCCGTAGGACCCGACGTGCCAGCGCCGCACCGCGCCGGGCGACACCCGCCAGGCGGCTGACAGCCGGTGCAGCGCGGCCGCGAGCGCCAGGCCGAGGAACGGCGCGACGGCCACCAGCGCCAACACCCGCCCGATCGCGGACCACCCCATCGCCTGCCCGGCGCCGAGCCCGCCGCCGGCGATCCCGGCGATCAGCGCGAGGGTCAGGCTGGTCGGCTGACCCCAGCGGCTCAGCGCCCCGGTGACGACCAGCGCGGCGACGACCGCGGCCAGGAACACCACCCGGTCGGCGCGCGGGTCGCCGCCGGACGGCACGAGCTCGTGCGCCACGGTGCTCGCCACCGCGGTGCCCAGCACCAGGGGTGCGACGGCGACCGCCGAGCCCAGCGCGACGAGCGCCAGCCAGGGCCGGCCGCCGTGCACGCGCAGGCTCGTCGCCGCGATCGTCGCGCCCGCGTTGGAGCCGTACACCAGCGCGAGCACGCCCGCGGCGACCAGCAGCGCCACCTGCACCGTGACCTCCTCGTGACATTTGCGTACGCGCTCTCGCAAACGTCACCGGAGCGCTATCGGATGTTGTCACATGCTACTCATCAGTGTACGGTCCGGAGCAAGCCGATCCGATTGCACCGGCGTTTACCGCCGATTGCCCGGATGTCCACTTCGACCCTGTTTGGGTGGACCGCAAAGCATTTGTGACTCCGCATTGCCGCGGAGACGGGACGACTCGGAGGATCCATGCAGCACGTCGTCGCGACCCGGTCCCCCAGGGGGCGCGCCGGGTCACGCAGCAGACCGCGGGCCTGGGCGTACTGGGCGCTCGCGCCCACCGTCGTGGCGCTGCTCGCGTTCAACTACTGGCCGCTCCTGCGGACGACCGTGCTGTCGTTCCAGAGCTCCGACCTGTTCGGCCGGCCGTCGGGCTTCGTCGGCGCGGACAACTACGCGAGCATGCTCGGCTCGCCGGACTTCCGGCGCACGCTGCTCGTCACGTCGCTGTTCGTCCTGCTGACGGTCGCGGGCAAGCTGCTGGTCGGGCTGGCGCTCGCCGTGCCGTTGTCCCGGCGGCTGCGCGGCACCGCGTTCTCCCGCGCGACGGTGCTGATCCCGATGGCCGTGTCCGCGGCCGTCGCCGGCCTCGCGTTCCGCGCGCTGATGAGCCCGACGTACGGGCTGCTCGACCAGATCGCCATCGCCCTGACCGGCCGGCCCGCGGGCTGGCTCACCGAGCCGACGATGGCCCTGGTGTCGATCGTGGTCGTCGACGTGTGGATCTCGATCGGGTTCGTGACCCTGCTGCTCATCGCCGCGATCGACGCGATCCCGGTCGACGTCGAGGAGGCGGCCGCGCTCGACGGGGCCGGCCGGATGCGGCTGCTGCGGTCCGTCACCGTCCCGCTGATCACGCCGACGCTGTTCTTCATCGTCGTCACGCAGTCGGTCCAGGCGATGCGCGAGTTCACGATCATCCAGGTGGTCACGGGCGGCGGTCCGGCCCGGGCCACGCAGACGCTGGTCTTCGACATCTGGGCCAAGGCGTTCGGCGGCACCGCCGACTACGGTGCGGCGTCGGCCCGCGGGATCATCCTGCTGGTCGTCATCGCGGTCCTCACCGCCGTGCAGTTCGGGGTCCTCGAGCGGCGGGTGAACTACTGATGCGCGCCCACCTGGCCCGCGGGGCCGTCATCGCCTACCTCGCCGTCGCCGCGCTACTCGTGGCGCTGCCCGTCCTCTACGTGCTGTTCGCCGCGCTCCGCCCGGGGCAGGCGCTGACCGGGACGTTCCGGGACGTGCTGCCGACCGGGTTCTCGCTGGAGAACTTCACGGCCGCGCTCGGCCGCGCGCCGATCCTGCGGCAGATGGTGAACTCCGGCGTCGTCACGCTCGCGCAGACCGCCGCGCAGGTGGTCACCGCGCTGCTCGCGGCGTACGCGCTGGTGTTCGGCCGGCTGCGCCGACCCAACCTGGTGTTCGCGTTCATCCTGCTCACGATGATGATCCCGGGCGAGACCATCCTCGTCGCGAACTACCTGACCATCCGGTCGCTCGGGCTGTTCGACACCGTCGTCGCGGTGTTCCTGCCGTTCCTGGTCTCCGCGTACAACGTCTTCCTGCTCCGGCAGACGTTCCTGTCGTTCCCCAAGGAGATCGAGGAGGCGGCCGTCGTCGACGGCGTCCGCCCGATGCGGTTCCTGTTCGGGTTCCTCGTGCCGCTCTGCCGGCCGACCGTCGTCACCGTGACGCTCATGGCCGCGATCGCGGCGTGGAACGGCTACCTCTGGCCGCTCGTGGTGTCCGAGACGCCGGCGTCGAGAACCGTCCAGGTCGGCATCAAGATCCTCACCGACGAATCCGGCACCGACCTCGGTGCGTCGCTCGCCGGTGTGACCATCGCCGCCATTCCCACCATCGTCCTCGTGCTCCTCGGCCAGCGTTTCCTGGCCAAGGGCCTCACGCAGGGCGCCGTCAAATGAGGAAGGGATTCACCACCATGCGAGAAATCAGGAAGCGCGGGTTCGTCGGTGCCCTCGCGGTGGGCGCCCTGGCGCTGTCCGCGTGCGGGTCGTCCGACGAGCCGTCGACGTCCGACCCCACCGGGGACACCGGCAGCGGCGGGGCGGTGACCCTCGACTTCTGGTACTCGGTGTCGGGCGTGCCGGCCGACACCCTGACCGCGCTCGTCGACGAGTTCAACGACGCCCACGACGACATCACCGTGAACGCCGTCTTCCAGGGCAGCTACGTCGACTCGATGGCCAAGCTGACCAACGCGGTGCAGTCCGGCGACCTGCCGGACGTCATCCAGGGCGGCGACACGTTCTCGACCTACCTGCACGACACCGGGCTCACGATCGCGCCGGGCGAGGTCGCGGCCGTCGACGGGACCGTGTTCGACGGCGAGGACCTGGTGCCGGTGCTCGCGAACTACTACACGTTCGACGGCGTGCTGTCCTCGGTGCCGATCATGGTGTCCCAGCCGGTGGTGCTCTACAACGCCGCCCTGCTGGAGGAGGCGGGCGTCGACCCGGCGCAGGTGCCGTCGAGCATCACCGACCTGTTCGACGTCGCCGCCGAGGTGCACGCCGCGACCGGCACCGCCGGGCTCACGGTGTTCCTCGACCCGTGGTGGTCCGAGCAGTTCAGCGCCTCGGAGGGGCTGACGTACTGCACGCCCGACAACGGCGTGGGCTCCGACCCGGCGGATGCGTTCGTGCTCACCAGCGACACCCAGATCGGGATCTGGGAGCACTTGCAGTCCCTGGTCGCGAGCGGCGCGATGCTCAACACCGGCACGGACGGCAGCGCGTCGCTCACCGCGTTCGCCTCCGAGCAGGCCGCGATCATGATCCAGTCCTCGCGGATCTTCGGCGACGCCGAGCGGGCCGCGGAGTTCGAGTTCGGCACCTGGCCGCTCCCGGTCGGCAGCCCCGACGGCGGGGCCGTCCCCGGCGGCAACTCCGTCTGGCTGATCGACGAGGGACGGTCCGCCGACCAGCTCGCCGCCGCGGCGACGTTCGTCCAGTACCTGGCGTCGCCCGAGATCCAGGCGCGGATCTTCGTCGAGACCGGCTACCTGCCGACCTCGCAGGAGGCGCTCGACTCGCTGCAGGGCGAGGTCACGGACGTGCAGCAGGTCGCGCTCGACCAGCTCGCCCGCACCACCGACTCCGTCCCCAGCGCCGGCTGCCACACCGGCGCGATGAACGAGGCCCGGGAGGCGGTGAAGAGCGCCGTCGAGGCGGTCGTCGGCGGTGCCGACGTCCGGGCCACCTGGGAGGACGCGGAGGCCCGCGGCAACGCGGCCATCGCCGACTACCTCGACCGGCTCGGCTGACCACTCGACCACCTGACCGCCGTGGGCCCGGGCGTCCGACTCCCCCGGTCCGGGCCCACGGCCCCACCCCCTGCGAGAGCGAAGCGAGCACCCATGACCGAGCCCGTCTACGGCGTCTTCCTCATCCCCGACCCGGCGACCTCCGCGGCCGTCACCAGCATCACCCTGAGCGTCGAGCGGCAGTTCGGCTTCGTCTCCGCCGGGAGGTTCCCGCCGCACGCGACGCTCGCCGGCTCCGTGCCGATCCGGGCCGCGGTGCCGGAGATCGTCGCCGCGCTCGACCCGGTGCTGCGCGACCGGCCCGGGTTCGCGGTGCACCACTCCGGGATCGTCCGGCACGGCGCCGCCGTCACCTACGACGTCGACCGGCTGCCCGACGGCACCCGCAACCTCGCGCTCGCCGACCTCGCGGCGGACGTCAACGCCGCGCTGACGCCTCTGGCGCACGCCATCGACGCGCTGCTCGTGTCGCCGTTCCGGCCCGGCCTGTTCCGCGCGCACATCTCGCTCGCCTCGCACGAGATGAACACCCAGCCGGAGCTCGCCGACCAGGTCGAGGCCTTCGTCCGCGCCGTCCCCGCGCCGGCAGTCCCGGCGTCGTTCCCGGCCTCGCTCGTCGGGCTGTACGAGTTCCGCTCCGCCGGCTGGACCGGGCACTGGTGGGAGACGCTGACCTGGCGTCACCTGCGCACCTGGCGGCTCGCCGACCCGCGGCGCTGAGTGCCGGCCCGCGCGGGTCCCCCGCCGGCGGCCGCGCCCTAGCATGGGCGCCGTGAGCAGCACCTCGGGCGGGCCGGCCGCGCGCCGCCCGTTCACCGAGGCCGACCTCGCGGTCCGGCTCGGCGTCTCCCGGGCGACGGTGTCCCGCGCACTGCACGGCACCGGCCGCGTCTCGCTCCCCACCCGCCGGCGGGTGCTCGAGATGGCCGAGCGCATGGGCTACGTGCCCAACGTGATGGCCAGCGAGCTCGCCGCCGGCCGCACCCGGACCGTCGGGCTGCTGCTCCGCGACTCCTACAACCCCGCCTACGGCCTGCTGCACGCGCGGCTGCAGTCCGAGGCGCACCGGGTCGGCATCGAGATCCTGACCGTCACCGCGACCGGCGACGTCGGGGCGTCCCGGCAGATCGCCGGGCTGACCCGGCTGCTCGGGATGCGGGTCTCCGGGCTCATCGTCGCGACCGGCGACGTGCCGTCGGAGCGGCTGCTGCCGTTCCGGGAGGCGGTGCCGATGATCCGCGCCGGGCGGCCCGAGTCCGACCCGGAGATCCACGCCGTCACCTACGACGAGGAGCACCACGCGGCGCTGGTCGTGTCGCACGTGCTCGGGCGGGGGCACCGGAGCGTGGCCGTGCTGACGCCGTCGCGGGAGGTGTCGCTGCCGGAGTCCGTGCGGGCCACGGCGATGGCGCGGCTCGCGCTGGCCGGCGGGGCGTCGGTGTCGGCCGTGTCGGTGCACCGGAACTCGGACGGGATCGCCGAGGCGCTCGGGCTCGTCGAGGCCGGCGAGGTGACGGCGGTGCTGTGCCCGACGGACCTGCGGGCGCTGGAGGTGCTGCGGGCGGCGCAGGCGCGGGGGCTGTCGGTGCCCGGGGACGTATCCGTGACCGGGTGCGACGGGGTGCTGCCGGGGCTGGACCTGATTGGGCTGACCTCGGTGCGGCTGCCCGTCGAGGAACTGGCGACGCGGGTGGTGGGGCATCTCGTCGGGCTGATGCGGGAGGGCGGGGGCGACGTCGTGCACGAGTCGCTACGCGGGGCTCTCGTGGAGCACGGCTCGGTGGGAGCTGCTCCACCCGCAGGCGCGGGGCCCGGCCGGCGCTGACACCGACCGGGCCCCGCGCACCACTCAGGGCGCGCGCCGGTTGCTCCCCACGTCCAGGAAGTACGCGATGCGCACCGCGTGCGGACTGGTGCCCCCGATCGTCCGGCTGTTCCGGCGGTTGAGGTCGGTCGACCAACCGTCGAGCTGTGCCGTCCCGTGCGACAGCGACATGTCCGGGAGGACCCGACGTCCGGTGAAGTCGGTCCGGACGTGCAGCGGCCGCGCGCCGGCAACCACGTCCCTCGACAACGGGATGAACTGGTCGGGCGCCACCGTCACGGCGTCGGACCGTTCCACCCAGAACAGTCGCCGCGTCTCCATCAGGTCGCCGCGGTTGCACCGGTCCCCGGGGGCGGGAGGGCCCGACGAGTAGCCGCAGAGCGTGCCGTGCACCCGCCACGTGTCGTTGCTGAGCAGCGTCGCGGAGAAGTCGCTGGCGACCGCCCACTGGCGGGAGACGGTGTAGTGGATGCGGACGGGCGTGCCGTCGGTCAGCCAGACGTCCTCGGTGTAGGTCCCGTCCGGATGGTGCTCGGGGAGGATGATCAGCCGGGAGGCCGTGTTCCGGTCCTGATCAGGACGGTCGGACCACCGCCACGAGACGTCGATCCAGAGCTGGGTCTGCCCGTACGTCGCGACGCCGCGGGCGTTGGGCGCGGTCCGCGAGTCCAGGACCATCTCATGGTCCGCCATCGTCGCCGGCACCGGGCCGTTGCGCTCCGTCACCCTGACCCGGGCGGTGGCGTGCCACGTGCTCGCCTCGTTGACCGGCCTGACGCTGACCTGGATGTACTTGAGCAGCGACGGGATGTGGCGCGACTCCGGGTGGATCAGCGAGTTCATCTCCAGGTCAGGCTCGTTGGGGGTGACGCGGTTGTCGCCGGTGTCGAGCAGCTTCCCGCGGGCCTTGAAGTACGCGTCGATGCTGTCCGTGTCGTCGGCGGTGAGGAACGTCGCCCCGATGTCCTCCAACCACGGAAGCAGCATGCGCTGGTCGTTCTGCTCGGCGTCGACGTCCTGCGTGCTGCCCGGGTCGATCCGGTCCCGCAGGGCGTAGCAGCAGCGCGAGTTGTTGTTGAAGTACGCCTCCCGCGGGGTGACCGGCACGGTGCTCTTGCCCGCGTCGACGTTCGGCAGCACCTGGTCCCAGGTGAACGTCGACGGGTCGCGGAAAAACACCCAGTCCGGGATCGGGACGAACTGGCCGAGCGGCTTGTTCCGCTTCCGGACGATCTCGACCGCGCTCGCCATCGTCCCCGGCGGCGCCGTCGCGTCGCCGGCAGCCGTGTAGTACTCGACGCCGTGGAACGCCGGTCCCTCCGGGTTCCCGTTCCGGCGCACCAGGTGGCTGTAGGACGTGGAGTCCTTCATGGTGACCTCGACCGACAGCATCCGGTCCTGCGGTCGGGTGGCAGCCCAGGACGTCACCACGGCGTCGACGAAGGACGGGCTCACGCCGATCTGCTTCGCGATCTGCGCGGAGAGCTGCACCTGGCTCAGCGGGATCGCCGGCAGCCCCGGCACCTCGCGCACCGCCTCCGACCAGTCGTGGAACGTGCCGAAGACCGACATGCGGAACTTGAGCACGACGCGGTCGAAGATGCCCGCGTCGGGGTGCCGCTGGTGGAAGGCCACCAGGTGCTCCACGGCTTCGAGGACCTCGCGCTGGGACGTCGCCTGGTCCGCCGACGAGTTCTTGATCTCGACGTAGAGCAGAGAGCGGCCTCCCACCCGCACGTAGTGCTCGAGGAACTCGTCGAAGCTCGGGACCTTGACGCCCGCCTGCGGCTGGCGCGCGATGTTGACGAGGTCCCGCTGCTGCAGCTCCGCCCAGGTCGTCGCGCCGAGGGCGGCGTTGGGTCCGGTGTTCTGCTCGGGGTCGTACGTCGGCTCCAGCATCTTGCCGAGGTGGGTGTCGTGGAACATGACGAGCGTGCCGTCGGCCGTCCTCCGGAGATCCGTCTCCACGCCGGCGCGGCAGCGCAGGTACGACTTCTCGAACGCCGGGAGGCTGTTCTCCGGGGTGCGCGCGTCGAAGTCGCCGCGGTGGCGGACCGTCGTGAACTGCTGGCGGCCGCCGAGGTCCTGGAGCGTGCTGAGGATCTCGGCGGAGGTCTTGGTGCACTCGCGGTCGATCTGGTTCGCGACGTCGGTCGCGGAACGACCGGACTGCTCGAGATCGGTGGGCTGGGTCTGGGCAGGAGCGTCGTCAGGGCTCGCTTCGGTGATCGGGTCGCCGGGTCCCTTGTCGGGTGGGAGGACGGGTTGCGGCTCCGGGTCTGCGCTGGTGGCGGCCGGTGCCGTCGTGGTCGGGTCTGGGGTCGGTGCGGCGACCGCGGCGATCGTGCCGGTGCTCAGCAGAGCGAGGACGACCGCGACGGCGAGCGTCGACCGTGGCCGTCGGCGGGCGGGGTGCGGGTGCATGGCGTGCTCCTCGGGTGGGAGACGTCTGCCCGTCCGGTACGCCGGGCGCGCGAGGCGCCGCGGTGTGGCGGACGGTCCACGCCATACCGATCGGGTTCCGTGACCCTCGAACCGGGTCGCTTCGCCGTTCTCCCGAGGCCCCCCATGGCCGCGGAACCGCGGCGCCCCGCTGCGGCGGGCGGGGTGCTGCGGTGCAGGGACACGCGGGTGCGCGTCCTCTGTCGACGCTAGCGGTGGGTGGGCGCTGTGAGAAGGCTGTGGCGCGAGGTGCTACTCATTCGGCGCGGGTCCGCAGCCTGCCGGAGCACGCAATCCGACCTTGGGTGGTCCGTGCGGCGTCGATCCTGGGTCGGTCGGGCTCCCAGAGCCGAGACGCCGAGCGACGCGTGGAGGTGCGATCCGTGCCGGAAGTGACCGCTCCCCCGCCCCGGGGGCTTCCCGCAGCCGGCGTCGTCAGCGTCGTCCTTGGACCCGTGCCCACGGCGGTGCTGACGTTCGTGGTGGCCCTCCGCGTGTTCGGCGTCCCCCACCCCGGCGTGGCGGTGCCGGCGGCCGCGTGCGTCGGGGCTGCGCTCGGCGTCGTGCTCGCGGTGCGCGCGCTCCGCGGGCCCGGGTCCGTCGCGCGCCGCGAGACCCTCGTGCTCGTCCTGGTCGCCCAAGCGGTGTGCTTCGCCGTCCTCTGGTGGACAGACATCCCGCCGACCGTCGTCATGGGGTTCGTCCACCTCGGACTCGCCGGGGTGACCGCCCTGATCGCGCCGTTCATCCGGCTGTGGGGGCACGGATTCGTCCTCGGTGCGCTCGTCGGGGTCGGACGCATGCTCGACCTGGCGCCGGCCCCGGTGTGGCTGGTCGCGTCGCTCGCGGTCATCGCGCTCGCCTTCGCGCACCTCGCGCTCGGCAAGCAGCCACCTGGGCGCGCGATCATCAGCCCGCTGCTCGGGTTCGTCGCGGGGTGCGTCGGCGGCATCGTCGGCATGCTCGTCGCGATGGTCATCTGGAGCGCCGGGTGACCGGCGTCGGGCCCGTTCCGGACCGGCCTGCCGGGCGCCGCCCGCCCGGGGGTCGTCGCTCGCCGCGGCGGCGGGCGTTGCAGCGGGTCGCCGCGGCCGTGATCGTGCTGGTGGTGACCGCAGCGGTGTGGTCCGCGGTCGCCCGGGCCGAGAAGGACCGGACCGAGCGGCAGATCGCCACCGTCCACGACCTGCTGCGCGGGGACGACTACACGATGTACGAGCAGCGGCCCGGTCCGGAGAGCTGGCTGTCGATGTTCCGGCCCAACGTCGGGCGGTGGGGGTGGTTCGCCACGTCCCGGTCGGTCGACGAGCTGCTGCGCGACATCCGTTCGGCGGCCGGGGCGGCGTCGCTGGACGAGCCGTACTGCGTCGGTCCTGAGCAGACACGACGCGAGGACGGGACCGCCCTCGTCAGGGTCCCGGAGTACATCCACGCCTGCGACCTCACCCTCGGCGGCAAGCCGTTCGGCTCGATCGAGCTGGACCCGTACGACGAGTTCGACACCACCTATGTGACGTTCGGTATCGGGCCTGATGCCGACGTCATGTACCTCCGTGAGCAGGTGGAGCACGAGGGCGACGAGCCGTGGACGCCGGAACCCGTCGGGGTGATCTCCCCCGCCGACGTCGTGCGCGGGTCTCTCCGTGCCGACGTCGTCTCGGCGTTCGTGGTGGCGGTCGGGTCGAGCGCCACGGCGTCTGGTGTGGTCGTCCTGGTCCGCCGGCGGCGGGACAGCGGTAGGGCCACAGCGAAGGACTAAGGGCCCATGGACGGCGAGGTACGGCTCTGGCTAGGTTTCCGGCGAGCAACCGGTCCCCCGGCCGGTCGCTCGCGACGTCGACGGAGTTCCGCGCTAAGGCCGCCAGGTCAGGACCGCCGACTCGTCGCGGGAGCACGCGGCACGACGCCGCATCGCTGCCGCGCAGCCGCACGAGGGATGTCACACCACGAGGACGGCAGGTCGGCCCTGCCTCGTCCTCGCCGTCCCGCAGGGAGCTTCCCCGTGCGTTCTCAACCCTTCATCGCCGCGCTCGCGACGCTGACTCTGGCCGCCGGACTCGGCGTCGTCGCCGCTCCCCCCACCGATGCGCGCGCAGACGGACCGACATCGCCTGCGCCCCGCCTCGACGTCGCCTTCCCAGGAGAGCAGCAGCGAGTGTCGGGCGGGGACGTCCCGTTCCACGGGACGGTCCGGCTCGACGACACGACCGACCAGATCACCCGCGTCCAGTTCGTCGTGGACGTCTCCGACTCCACGCGCTCGCCGCTGCAGGACTGCAACGGAGACGGGATCCGCGACGCGCTGGACGACTTCAACGGCGACGGCCGATTCGGCGACGTGCTCGACTGCCAGATCTCCGCGGTCGTCGCGCTCAACGCCGATCTTCGCGGCGTCCCGGGCTCAGCCGAGCACATCCGCGTCGGGCTGACCGCGTTCGGGACCGCTGCCGCGGTTGCCCAGATGGTGCCCGACGCGGACATCGACGCTGCCCTCGACAACGCGACGTTCATCGCGCCCGGCACCACCGGCACAGGTACCGACGTGATCCCGAACGTGAACGTCGTCGCAAGCTCGCTGCGTGTCGGGTTCGTCGGCGAGTACGCCCCGCAGACCGTCGTCGCCGGAACCAACTTCGACGCCGCCGTCCGGGCTGCGCTGGACACGCTCGAGCCGTACAGCGGGCCACGGTGGGTCTTCTTCCTGTCCGACGGCCAGGCCACCGTCAGCCAGAGCACGTTGGACCGCGTCGCGGCGTCCGGGATCGGAGTGCGGACCTTCGCCGTCGGGAGCGGCGCCGGCACCTTCCCCTGCTCGGCCAGCTCAGCGCTCGCCAAGATCGCCGCGGCCGGATCCGACGCGTGCGTGCACGTGCTCGACCCGTCCTCGTTGACGAGCTCGCTCGTCACATCGCAGCCCGGGTGGCTGCGCTCGGTCGAGGTCGAAGTCGGTGGACGTACCGTCCTCGCGGACATCGATCCGATCGGCGGCTGGTCGGTCGTCGTCCCCGGGCTGGAGCCGGGTCGTCACCAGGCCACGGTGACGGCGACCCTGACCGACGGCCGGACGGTGACCCGCATCCGCGGGTTCCGCGTCGCCGACCACATCTCCTACGTCGCACTCGGCGACTCGTACGCGTCCGGGGAGGGCATCCCGCCCTACCTCCAAGGGCCGCAGGACAACCTGTGCCACCGCTCGACCGGCTCGTGGCCGGGGATGGTCTCGCTGCCCGACTCCACCGTCTCGCTCTCCCAGCGCACGGACGCCGAGTTCCAGTTCCTCGCGTGCTCGGGAGCGCGCATCGTCAACCTCGACACCACCCCGCAGCCCAAGCAGATGTGGTCCGGAGGACGACCCGAGATCCCGCTGCAGCTCGATCTCCTCAAGCGAGACGCGGACCTCGTGACGCTGAGCATCGGCGGCAACGACCTCGGCTTCGCGCCGATCGTGACGCACTGCTTCACCACCCTGGTCTGCCAGGACCACGGCTTCATCACGACCTCGTCCGGCACGCACGTCAGCCTGGACGACTGGACGGCGATCCGGCTCGCGCTCATCGGCAACGAGCTCACCGGCAGCTATCAGGCGATCCGGTCGCGTGTCAGCGCCGACACCGCGGTGGTGGTGACCACGTACCCACGCCTGGTGAGCGACTGGGACCGGGCCCACGCAGCGTGCAGCCCTCTCCTGCTCTCGGGGGACGAGCGGCGATGGCTCCGTCGTCAGGTCGACACCTTCGCAGAGATCGTGCACGACCGTGCACGCCGAGCAGGAGCGGACGTCCACGTCGCCGACCTGCGGAACGACTTCGAAGGGCACAACTTCTGCGACTCGGACTCCGTGATCATCGGGCCGACCCTGTGGCGGCTGACCGAAGTGGGTTTCAGCCCGCTCAGCGCGGCGAGCTTCCACCCGAACTCGCGCGGGGCGCGGCTCTACTCGCTCGCTGTCAACGACACCTTGCGCTACGACGTCGACGTCCCGGGTACGAGCCGCGCCCAGGCCGTCACCACGGCCCAGGCGAGCGGCACGCCGCAGCCGGCCACCGTCGCCCGCGCCTCGCTTGCGTCCGCGGCGCCGGTCGTCACCACCAGCCGCACGACCCCCGTCGCCCGGACGGCCCCCGATCCGGTGACGGACCCTGACGGACTGCTCGGGAGCTATCCCGACGACGTGGTGAGCGCGGTAGGGAGCACGACCTTCGCGGAGGTCGCGCTGGCGAACGGAGCCGCCCTCGACGGGTTCCCTGCCTGCGACCACGTGGTGTCACACGAGGTCGTGCCGCTGCTGGCTCAGGGGTTCGCCCCCGGCAGCACGGTGACGGCGACCACCAGGGCGGTCGGGCACGACGGCACGGAGTCCGACGCCGTCACCAGCGAACACGAGGTCGGTGAGGACGGGCGGCTGATCTCCGAGATCGTCGCGCCGTCGATTGCCGAAGACGGGATGCTCACGGTGAGTCTGTCCGGGGTGGGGCCGGGCGGTGGACCGGCGGTGGGTACCGCGCTCGCCAGCACGTCCGACGACCCCGAGTGCGTGGCGTTGGTGGAGGCGGCGGGACGTGTTGCGCCTGAGGGGGCGCCGAGTGAACCGGTCAGCACTGCGCCCGCCGTTCCGGAGGCGGGTGTTGAGGCGGTCGCGAGCATCGACGGGACTGCCTCCCGTGGTGGTCTGGCGCTGACCGGTGTCTCGCTGGTCGTGGCGATCTTGATCGCGACGCTGGGAGTTGGGTGTGCGGGTGCCCTGCTCGTGCGGCGCGTTCTAGGTGCCTCGACGCGAGCGTGAGCCGGCGTGGGTGCATCATTCCCCGAGGGCCAGGCGACGTCCCCGCGGATGTCGACGCGCGATCCGTGAGCTGGCGATGCACCAGCCCGTGGTGCGGGCACAGGGCACGTGGGTCTGGAGGCGGAGTGTGACGTGGTAGCCGGTGCAGGTGACCAGCGTCGGTGGCGTTCTCGCTGGTCGACCACCCGCGCGAGGTGGACTTCATGGACGGGCGGGCGCAGCGTGTCGAGACGAACGTCTAGGACGCGGCCGTGACCTCGGCCGAAGCGTTGAGGTCTTGGATCGTCTTGACGATCTGGTCGATCTGATCGCTCTCGAAAACATCCTCCGGGCCACCAGGAGCGTCGTCGGTGAAGGGCGGCGCCCACAGCACGTCAACCTTCATGACGCCGTTGTAGGTGAGGTTCTCCACCACGAGGTGCACGAAGTCGATCTGCTCCGCCGTGTAGATCGTCCCAGCGAGGAACTCGGCGAACGCCTCCTCGACGGCCGCTCGCTCGAGGCCAACCAGGGACCGGATGAAGACGCCAAGCCCGCCCTCGGAAGCCTTGGCCTCGGCGATCTCGACGTCGGTTCCGGCGCCAGACTCTGAGAGCATCCGCTCGAGCTCTTTGAGGTCGGTCGGTGTGAGCTGTCGTCCGCGCCGCACCTTCTGCAGCGCGGTGTGATCCTCGTGGGCGCGCAGGTAGGTGCGGGCCTTCTCGCGGAAGCGCTCGGGGTCAACGCCGACGTGCGGACGGCCGAGGTCGACGGTTTCGAACGGCCCGAGAGTGTCTTCGAAGTTGGTGTAAATGATCGGCTGCTTGGTGCGCGCTAGCAGCCGGACTAGCGAACGCACGCGCCGACGCGCGAGCTCCAGCATGGGGACCGTGACGTCGACCCACCACTCGTCGCCGGCGAGGTCGTCGAGCAGCACGGCCTGAGTCTTGATCTGCGGGATGTTGGTCTGCTCAAGCAGGCCGGACGCGATGGCCTGGACCTGACGGCGCAGCCGGTCGGTGGCCAGCGTCGGATCGAGCGCGCCAAGCTGAAGCTTAAGCATCGTCAGGTCGAACCGCTTAGCCTTCTCGTCCTCGTCGATGACCGTGGTGGGCAGACCGGCCAGGTGCTCGACGACGTCACGGGCGCTCTGCTCGTCGAGCCCCGCCCACGCCTCGCGCGCGCCGAACCGCTCTACCCACGGTCGGTGAGGGCGGACGACGAAGTTGTCCAGCGTCATGCCGGCGACCGTCTCGTGCAGCGCGTCCCTGAGGTCCTCGCGCAATGCGGGCAGCGCAGTCGTTCCGTCGTCGCTCTCGGCCGCCGTAGTGTCGCCGGTCAACTTCTCGACACCAAGGAGCAACTCGACCTGGGCGGTGAAGATCTGCTGTGACACCGATTGCTGGACCGAACCCTCGTGCCCGGTGGGGTTCTGCCCGAAGTACTCGAGGTTCTGGCAGAAGTCGAAGACGTAGAACTCCTCCTTGTCCTGTCCGGGCGCGAACAGGTTGGGCCGCAGACGGGTGCCGCGACCGATCATCTGCCAGAACTTCGACGACGACCGGACGATCTTAAAGAAGACGAGGTTGGCGACGTCGGGCACGTCGATTCCGGTGTCCAGCATGTCGACGCTGACCGCGATGTGCGGGGCCTTGTCGGGTGTAGAGAAGTCGTCGATCAGGGACTGCGCATATGTCGTCGAGTAGGTGATGACGCGCGCCCACTCCCCCTTGTACTGCGGATAGGCGAGGTCGAATCGCTCGGCGATGAACCGCGCGTGGGCGTCGTTCTTGGCGAAGATGATCGTCTTGGCGATCCGGTCACCGCCCGCGACGCGCACGCCGTGGGTCATGAGGGTCTGGAGCACCTTGTCGACTGTGTCTGTGTTGAACAGCCACTTGTTCACTGCGTCCGGATCGACTTCGTCCGGGGGTCCGTCCTCGCCCCACTCCAGGTCGTCCCACTCGTCCTTCTCCGCTTCGGAGAGTTCGGCATACCGGATGCCCTCTCTTTGGAACTTCAGCGGTACCGAGATGGGCGTGGGCGGCACCAGGTACTGGTCAGCCACGGCCTGCTCCAGGGAGTAGGTGTCGGTAGGCACGCCGTTCTCGAGGTGAAACAGCTCGTACGTGTTGCGGTCGATCTCGTCCTTCGGTGTGGCAGTCAGGCCCACAAGCAGCGCGTCGAACCAGTCGAACAGCGCTCGGTACTTCTGGTAGACCGACCGGTGCGCCTCATCGATGATGACTAGGTCGAAGAACCCGGGTCCGAACTTGCGGGTGCCCTCCGACCGAGTGTCGATGAGATTCATCATCGTCGGGTATGTGGAGACGAAGACGCGCCCCTCACCATGCCGTTCAGTCACGAGATTGACCGGTGACGAGTCCGGAAGATACTCCTTGAACGCGTTCACCGCCTGAGTCACGAGTGCCACCCGGTCAGCGAGGAACAGCACCCGCCGCGCCCAGCCGGCCTTCATGAGCTGGTCGACGAGAGCGACGACAGTGCGGGTCTTGCCCGACCCCGTCGCCATGACCAGAAGCACCTCGCGCTGGTTGTCCTTCTCGAACGCACGATCGATCGCCCGGATCGCGCGCAGCTGGTAATACCGCCCGGCGACCTCTTCGTTGATCGGCGATGTCAGCAGGCTCGTGCGGCTCCCGCGCCGTCCCACGAGGTACTCCAGCTCGTCCTGCGTGCGGAAGCCCGCGACCTTTCTGGGCGCGTAGCCGGCACCGGCGTGGTCGTCCCACATCCAGTGCACGTGGCCATTGGTGTAGTAGACGACCGGGCGGCGCCCGTACTGGGATTCGAGCGAGTCGGCGTAGAGCTTGCCCTGCTGCTGCCCCACCTGAGGGTTGCTGCGCGTGCGTTTGGCCTCCACCACGGCCAACGGACGCCCGTCGGCGCCCCAGAGCACGTAGTCGACGAACCCGACGCCTTGGGCGTTAGGCATCTCGGCGACCTCGTGCTCGATCGTGTACGCCGCGCTCCCATCGACGGCGTCGAGCGTCCAGCCCGCTTCTTCGAGCAGCGTGTCGATGAACAGATCACGGGTTGTGGCTTCGTCGTAATCGTGGGCGTCCGGGAGAGTCTGGTTCGCGGCTTTGGCGGCAGCGACCTGCGCCTGCACGGACGCGAGCTGCGCCTCTAGGGCTGCGGTTTTCGCTGCGGCGGCCGCGAGCTGCCCGTCCTTGCTCTCCAGGTCGGCAGCGAGGGACAACAGCTGCGCCTGAGTCTTGACCTTCGTCGCCGCCGGGTCGGGCAGCGAGGCGATGTCGAACTGCAGGCTCGCCGGCACGCTCCCCGGGCGCTGGGTGTACGTGCGGGCGTACCAGTAGAGGACGTGGAAGAGCTGCTGCAGGGTCGCGACCGCGTCCTGCGCCGAAGCGGGTCGTGTCGAGTGGACGGCGGAGTTGCCCTTCTTGCGGACGATCTCCATCTTCGCTTGAACATCGTTGCCCACGAGGCGTCGAAGGGTCGGCTCGTGGATCATCCCCGACAGATCCGCCTTGTAGGGCTGCTTCAGGGAGGCGTCGTACTGGAAGACCCAGGCGAGGGCGACCTCAAGGGCGCGTCGCGAGTAGAAGCACGACGTGCGCGGGTCCACCCTGGCGAACTGCTCGGCGCGGGCGGCCTCCGTGAACACCGACGGAAATTCGTCCCTCAAGAACCCGAAGTTGGTCACATGCTCCCCTGAGTGCGGCGCCGTCATCGATCACCCGAAGCATGGCAGAACCCGGACGCGGAGTGCTGGAGGCGAGGTGAGGGAGTGCGGGCCTACACGAAGAAGTCCTCGTCGACCACGACGATTTGCACGGTTCGCCGGACTTGGGTCCCAACCCGATAGCGGATCATGAGCTTGGCGAACTCCCGCCGGTCGACGAGCACGACACTCGTGCTGCTCCGATCCGCGGCATCTTCAGCGTCTTTCGCGAAGCGGCTCGTGGTGAAGAAGACCCCGACGCTCGCCCGCTGGATGTCGACCGAGCCTGACCGGTTCGCAGGGTGTCACTGCCTACGGAGATTCGCGGAACCGCTCGGCCTGGAGGTGGATCAGGTCCGAGCCAAGCGCGTGACGGTTGATGACGCCGTCGACGCCGCCGTCGCCGGAGCGCGTGGTGCGCAGTTTGGCGCGATCCGTGCCGCAAACGATAGCGGTGAGAAGCCGACGAAGGGTGCACTCGAAGAACTGCCCGTCCCCATCGCGGAGCCTCTGGAGCAGGTCGGGGGCGGTTGCTAGGTGGCTGACTCAGCGGCGTCGAGCAGTTCGCCCGGGTCACTGGTGACGTCGGCGGCATCTGCAGGCGCCTCGTCCTTGATGGTGACGGACGCACGTCGCGTCGATTCCTACTCGTCTTAGGCGGGAGGTGCTTGAAGGTCGCCTTGCGCGAAACCTTGCGGGTGTCTTGCCAAGAACCTTCGACCGGCATCGGTGATGCGGACCACGCCTCGGCGCAACGTCTCCGGAAGCCGGGCGGACTTTGCCGAGTCCGCTCGGTTCTCCGCAGCGACATTGTCCGTCTCCTGCACTGAAGCACGCGGAGCGCTTCACACACCCCGACGAGATCGAGCGACACCGAGTAAAGGGCCCGGCGACCCCAGTCCATGCCTTGCGAGACCGCCTGAATTACCGGATGAAGGAACTGTCACCAATGCGGGACCCCAGGCCCGTCGCCCTTACCTCGAAAATCAATACAGCTCGCCCCGGAAAGCACGGAACCGGAGGGACTCTGAAAGTTCGATGTCGGCCGCGAGCGCGCCTCGCACTAGTGCAATCTGGGCATTAATCGCCTCGGATCGAGCTTCGAATTCCCGCTGAAGAGGAAGGGGTGGCAGTGGCGCTAAATACTCTAGCAGCTCGGATTTCCTGATGTTCCGGACACCTGCCGCACCACTCGCGCGGTGGCGAATGAAGGCCCGCGCCTCTGGCGAACGCAACACCGCTAGTATGAATGCGGGCAGAACGACGGCTCCCGGCTTCGTTTCGAGCCTCCAGACCTTGTCCGGTAGGAAAAGTTCTCCAGGGTCAACATCGACGAGGGCAGTCGCACCCAGGAGGTCGAGCGAGCCACTCGCTCGACCGAATAGAACGTCACCTCTCTGCAGTCGATGAGTGGCCGGCGGGCTGTAGTCGCGGGGCATCGGCTTGGACTCGGTTCGCACGAATCGGCCGCCGGAGATCGCGCTGACTTTGATTACACGGTTGACGGGATGTGCGTCGGTGTCGGAACCCAAGACGTTCTTCCCACTGAGGAAGTCCACCCCCATATCCTTGAGTCGCGAGCGCTTTGGGGTGCCGGCGAACATGGCGTGGAAGGTCGACTGGGTGAGAGCGTCGAGGCGAGCAAGAACCAGGCGCCGCTTCGAGCATATCGCCTCCGCCTGGTCTAGAATCGCCGCGATCCGCCGCTGCTCCTCGATGGGCGGCAACGGAACCGGGATCACCTGCAGCTTTGCCTTGTTGAGCACAGCCCCCATTGCCGCTCTGTTCGAATTACCGGCCCAGTCAAGAACTGCAAGAGCTTGAGCAAGATAGCCAGGATCCAGGCGTGCGGGATCTCTGATCGGCAGCGCCGCGATCGCTTCGTTGGTAAATAGCGGCACGCGGGCGATGCCAACTTTGCCTATGCTCAGCTTGAAACTGATCAGCACCGTTCCTGGAGGTACGCGCTTCCCGCCGATTGCACCGGCTGCGGTTATTTGCTCCTTCGTTGTCACAATGTCGAGGCCCTGGTTCATGTCGGCAATCGAGAGCCACGGCTCGCCAGGGCCCCAGTACGCCGGATTGGCCCGAGCAGGAGTCCGTCCGATCACGATGTCGCAGAGCTCCCCCAGGGGCGCGCTGGCGATCATCCGAGCATCGCCTCAAGGCTTTCGACACCTTCGACTATCTCCTCGTTGAGGATTTTGATGTCCGCAATGATCTCCGCCGGCATCCGGTGCTCTCCATCCGCCTGCACGGTCTCCTTGTACCGGTTGAGCGACAGGTCGTACCCCTGTCCTGCGATGTCGGCCTTCGAAACTACGAAGGACTGCTCGGTTCGAGCCCGGTCGCGTTCCGTCGTCGTACGCGCTGTCCACCTGGCCAGCACGTCCGGCAGGTCGCTCGCCTCGACAGGGTTGCGCCTGTCGTCGAGCGAAAATCCGTCGGCCTGAACGTCGTAGAACCACACCTCGTCGGTGCCGCCGGAGTCAGTCCGCGTGAATACGAGGATCGCGGTCGAAACTCCGGCGTACGGCTTGAACACGCCCGAGGGCAACTTGATCACCGCGTCGAGCTTGTGATCCTCGACGAGGGTCTTTCGCAGCGTCTTGTGTGCCGAGGACGAACCGAACAGCACCCCGTCGGGCACGATCACGGCAGCCCGTCCACCACGCTGTAGCAGCCGCAGGAAGAGCGCGAGGAAGAGCAATTCGGTCTTTTTGGTTTTGACGACCTTGAGCAGGTCCTTGCTCACGGCCTCGTAGTCGAGCGAGCCGGCGAACGGTGGGTTCGCCAGGATCAGCGAGTACTTGCCCTCGTCGCCGCCGGCCGCCTCCGACAGCGAGTCCCGGTAGCGGATGTCCGGCTTTTCGACGCCATGCATGAGCATGTTCATGCTCCCAATGCGCAGCATGGTGCGGTCGAAGTCGTACCCGTGGAACATCGACGAGTGGTACCGGCTGCGCTGGGCGCTGTCGGTCAGCACTGCCGGGTGGTGTTCACGGACGTACTCGCTCGCAGCCATCAGGAAGCCCGCCGTGCCGCAGGCGGGGTCGCAGATCTCGTCCTGCGGGGAGGGTGCGGTGAGTTGCACCATCAGCTCGATGATGTGCCGCGGCGTGCGGAACTGGCCGTTTTGGCCCGACGCCGCCAGCTTGCCGAGCATGTACTCGTACAAGTCCCCATTGGTGTCGCGGCGGTTCATCGGCACGTCGCTGAGCAGGTCGACGACCTTCGCGAGCAGACCCGGTGACGGGATGGTCAGGCGCGCGCCCTCCATGTGGGCAGCGTACGTCGAGCCGTCCGCGCCCAGGGTGCGCAGGAACGGGAAGACGTGCTTGTCCACCAGGTCGAATGACGTCTGCGGCGCCTGATCTTTGAAGTACGACCAGCGCAGATGCGCGTACGACACTCCGGTTGGGGCGTTGCCCTCGGGGAAGAACCGCTGCTCGACCGGAGTGCCAAGGCGGTTGGCCTTGTTTTCCTCGGCGGTCTGCAGATCGTCGAGGCGACGGATGAACAGCAAGTAGGTGATCTGCTCGATCACCTCCAGCGGGTTCGAGATGCCGCCGGACCAGAAGGCGTCCCAGACTCGATCGACCTTGCTCTTCAACTCGCCTGTGATCACGGTTGATGAGCCTACCCACTCGCAGATGGTGACCGTGCGGCGCAGGCTGCCAGACACGTGTCGTGCGCCACGTCGCTTTGCGCCCCGTTCTGGCGCGAGGCCTTGTGTCACGGCTCCGCTCGACCGCTGCGGATCAACTCCCGATCGGGAGACGGTGTCGCACGGCGCTGTCCTCCGACCGGGACGTTCGCGAGTCAGTTCATCGCCGCCCGCGCGACAGGTCGAACACCGTCGTCGTGTCGTACGTCTCCCCCGGCCGCAGCGTGGTGCTCGGGAACTGCGGCTGGTTCGGCGAGTCCGGGAAGTGCTGCGTCTCGAGCGCCAGCCCGTCCGACTGCCGGTACACGTGCCCGCCGGTGCCGACGAGCGTCGCGTCCAGGAAGTTGCCCGAGTAGAACTGGATGCCCGGCTCGGTCGTCCACATCTTCAGCGTCCGCCCGGAGTCCGGGTCACGGAGTTTCGCCGCCAGCTGGAGGCTGCCGTCGTCGGGCCGGTCGAGCACCCAGTTGTGGTCGTAGCCCTGCCCGAACAGCAGCTGCTCGAACGGTTCGCGGATGCGCTCGCCGATCGGCGTCGCCGACCGGAAGTCCATCGGCGTGCCCGAGACGTCGGCGATCTCGCCGGTCGGGATCAGCGTGGAGTCGACCAGCGTGTAGCCGCTCGCCGGCAGCGTGAGCTCGTGGTCGAGGATCGACGACGTGCCCTCGCCCTGGAGGTTCCAGTAGGTGTGATTCGTCAGGTTCACGACCGTCGGCGCGTCCGTCGTCGCCGTGTAGTGGATCTCGAGCTTCTGGTCGCGGGTCAGCGTGTAGGTGACCTGGACGTCGAGGTTGCCCGGGTAGCCCTCCTCGCCGTCGGGGCTCAGGTAGTTGAGCTGGAGGCCGACGGTGCCGCTGTTCTGGATCGGCGTCGCGGTCCATACCTTGGTGTCGAAGCCGTTGAAGCCGCCGTGCAGGCTGTTCGGGTCGTTGTTGATCGGCAGCTGGTACGTGGTGCCGTCGAGCTCGAACTGACCGTTCGCGATGCGGTTGCCGTACCGGCCGATGAGCGCGCCGAAGTACGGGCCCGGGTTGTTGTTGTCGAGGTAGCCCTGCAGGTCGGCGAAGCCGAGGACGACGTTCACCGGGTCCTTGCGGCCGTTCGGGACCTCGAGCGACTGGATGATGCCGCCATAGGTCAGAATCCGGACGGTCATGCCGCGGTTGCTGAGGGTGTACCGCTCGACGGCGGTGCCGTCCTCGGAGGTCCCCCACGGCTCGGACGTGATGGTGGCCCTGTCGTGGTGCCCGCCTCCCTTGTCACCACCCCAACGGTCAGTGGTGTCATCGGCTCCCAGAGCGGCAGGGCCGCCCGAGACGAGCAGTGCGGCGACTGCGAGCGGGGCGACGACGCCCACGAGGCCGCGACGGAGTTGACGCATGCGCATGTGACTCCCCCTTGTCCACGTCGGCCGGCGCCGCCCCCTGGGACGTCGGTGTCCCGCGGCGCGGCGACCCTGGCGCGTGACGTGGACGGGGTCGGGGGCCCGGAGGGGCGGTGCGGTCGGTGTCGACGCTAGGACGACACATGCCGGCGGTCAACGCTCCGTTCGGCGCGCAGCGCGCCTGCTCGACCGAATCGGCGTCTCCACCAACTGAGCGGGACCTACCGCGCGAGCTCGACCTCGGGTGAGCCCGCACCCTCCGGCAGCGCCATGGCCACCAACTCCGGCGACAGACCCGAGTCGGACGCCTTCGAGAGGTGCCACGCGAAGTGCGGGGCGGTCCAATCCGAGAACGCCTTGCAGGTTCGACCGATGAGCAGAGCCCGGGCTGCTTCGGCATCACCGCTGAGTTCGCCCACCGCAACCACGACGCCCGCACCGTCCACGCTGATCCACCCGAGCTCGAACAGGGCGTCACATCCCAGAACGCAGGCGGGCATCGCCACCGCACGGAAGTCGCGCCGCTCATCGTCGCTGCACGCACTGCGACGCTTGATGTGCGCAGCCCGCAGAAGGCTCACCGGAAGCAACCGCCCGCACACAGCGCACTCAGCAACCGTTGCCGTGCCAAAGAGGAAGCGACGTAGAGCCGCTTGCTCACCGCGCGCGACCCCTTCGAACACGACATCGACGGTTCCGCTGTAGTGATGGGTCTGGCCCTCCGGTTGTCCCGGTCCGGTAGAGCCTCCCCCGGACGAACCGTCCGCGGCCGCCGGAGCTGGACCACCAACACGCTCGAGAACCCAGTCGTAGATCTCGGTCGTTGCCGCCCAGAGGTAGCCCTGTTTGACCCCATGGTTCTTGTTGAACGGCCCCTCGAAGATCTGATCAGTGCGGAGCTCGACCGGCATCTCCGCGAGGGGGATCGGATCGTCGAACACTCGGTAGTCGACTCGCACCATGAGACCGGCGTCGTCCCAGTCGCTGTTGAACCCCTTCGGCCGAGGCCATCCCCGCGCATCGGCGATGACGACTCCCAGCGCCCGCACCCCCTGGGCGTAGTGGATCACCAAATCTCCGACCTGGACCTCGCGCATGTGCCGCCAGTGGGACGGGACCGCACTGTCGGGCGACCACAGGAGCTCCTGCTTGACCGAAGCCGCGAAAGTCGATCCCTGGTTTACCCACCAGACAGCCACCTGGCACCACCCTTCGTCACGCGGACGCTATGGCGGATGCCGTTGTGGCACGGCGCAATTGTGTCTCCTTCGCCCTCATGCAGCGCCGGTTCACCCGAACGGCGTGATTCAGTGCGCCGTACGAGTGAACGCTCGCGGGCTCCGTCGAACACGCCTCGGTTCGCCGCACTTGGTGCAGCGTTCCTGCCTCCGAGACGTCGAGCATCACGACCGTGCCCATCGGCGGATATCTCGCCCCTACATGGGTAGATCGAGATCCCCGCCGTGCACGAACTTCAACGTCGCACCTAGAGAACTGGCCCGTAATGACTCTGAGGCGAGTTTCACATTCGGAGCGAACAACACTATCGAAAGCGCCAAGCGCGCCCTTGACACGCAGACGTACAGAAGTCGGCGAGTGCGCTCGACGGCAGAGTCGGAGCCGGCAGCTTGATTCGCGACATCGGTCGGCGAAAGCTCTGAAATCCCAAACAACTTCTCATACGAGTAGAGGCTGAACTTCCCCTCCTCATCATCAAGGACAACAATGACTCGATCGAACTCAGCGCCTTTAGTTCCGTGCTGCGTGGAGTAGGGTGACTGCTGGTTGATGTACTTGTAGTATCCGACGAGTTCTGACAGTGAACACTTACTCATTGCGTCGAGCACTGCAAGCGTTTCCGGCTCGAGCACAATGTCGTCCTGATCGCCGCCTGGGTACAGATACGCGGCCAGACGAGGATCCAGTTCGACGATGGCGCGATCTGCCGCAAACCGAATCAACTCGCCGAGGGTCGCAGTCTCCGGATTCTCCGACATCCGTCGCAGGTCTTTTACCGCCGCCCTACTACTAGCCAACGCCGACTTCGCATGCCCCGCCGCCAGACCTCGCTGAAAAGCTGGACTCTTGTCTCGCAGCACACCCACCAGCTCGGGAGAGGATGCACTCTCGGATTGACACAGCGGTAGAATCACGTCCCGGAATGGCGCGAGCGGCCAGGCTACACCTTCACTGAAAGCCTGATCGAGTGAATTGGCCTTATTGTCGCTGAACGCCGCGTACAGCGCGCCGAAACCCAGGCGACGCGCCGCCATTCGGTGTACGATCATCAATATTTTGGCGCCGCCATCGTGCGCGCCCCGGGTCCAGTTCCCTTGGCCACTGTTGCGGTCTAGCCACACCCGCACACTTTCCAGCCGCTCGCTGCGCTTCTCATCAGACGGCAGCACGAAACAGTAAGCGTCGCCTTCGGGCTGGTTTTCCCGTCCACTGATTTGCTCGAGAGCGTCGCCATCGGCACGTACAGCATTGACGCATTCCAAGACTCGACGCGAGGACCTAAAGTTCTGCGGCTTGTCGACCCTGACCCAGCCTTCCTCGTGAGACACCGCCCCGACGCCCTGCTGGTAGATCTGCTGCATTGGGTCGCCGAAGAAACCTAAACACATCTTGCCCCCGGCCAGAGACCATGAGTGCTTCAGCGCACGTACGACCTCGAAGAAGGTGTCCTGACTTTCGTCCACGAGCACGAACGGAAATTGTCGAGCGAGAAGCCGCGCCAACATCGGGCGCTCGATGATCAGTTCCGGAACCATCTTGATCACGTCGGCGTGACCTACAACGCCACGTGCGTAGTCGGACCCGATCCCATATGTCCATCGGGAAACGTTGACGATAGCCTCGCGCTGCCTCTGCCTCTTGACGAGATCCTGTGCATCGCGCTCCTTGGTGCTGTCACGCGTCCGCGCCGTGTATTGCTCTTGCTTTTCGAGGATCTGATCGATCTGCTCTACGATCCGCGCCGCGACCCACACCGCAACGTCAGCTTGGAATGGCTTCACCAGGTGCCAAAGGAAGCTGTGGATGGTTGAGACGAACGCCAGCGGGTCGTTGCCGATCTCGTCGCGGATCTCCCTTGCCGCAATCTCAGTGTAGGTTATGCAAGCAACGCGTTGTTTCTTTGCGAGAAGAAGGGGGCCGCGAGTTCGAGTCACGTATGCCAGTGCCTTCACCAATGAGGTGGTCTTCCCGGATCCAGCCCCCGCGATAACCGAAAATCCGGTGAGCTCGGTTCGATCTAGGATGGCTCTGATCTCGCGATCTGCTGCGGTATCCGGCGTGGAGATCCTCGACATCACCGCTCACCGTCTTCGCTAGTTTGTTCCGCGAGTTCTCCTCGAACCAGTGGTTCGAGTCTGTCGCGCAGCCACTCCAGCCCTTCTGTCAGATACGCGGGCGCTTTCCACTCGTGCATGACGGAAGCAACAACTCCGAGGACGAACGCCGTCTTGTCAAAATGCGATCCCTTGACTCGCTTAAAGATTGCGTCATGGAGATCCTCGATCGAGAGCTCGGATGACCCACGAATTCTCAGGCCCAGCGATTTGCCTTCTTCCCCTTGGGTCCAATCGAGATTCTGCAGCGCGAATGCTTCTTCAAGAGTTCGACCGGCTCGGTCCTCCGATGCGCCTTGCCAAGACACCGTCTCGCGGGTTTGGTACGAAACGCGAACCGGGGTGGACGGAGCGCTCCCATGACCGGACACCTTGAGATCGTTATCCGCGTCGAGGAGTTCCTGGATGGAACTGATTTGCGGCAGCCACTGTTTGAGCGTCGCGTTCGAAGTCACCGCTCCAGGCGTATGAACCGTACAGGCCTTCCCTGGGCTCAATGCGTCATCCTCCTCTGCTTCGCCTTCGGCAGACGGCACGCGAGCAAGTACGCTATCCAGGTCCGTGATGACCAGAGTTGGCAATCCAAGAAACGTCATTAGCTTCTCAAACTTGAATGCAAAGGCGCCCCCAACTTCGAGGATTGTGAGGTGGCAGGACCGAAGGGCTGGAACGAAACGTTCGATGACAAGCGGCAGGAGAAGTCTCTCGACATTGCCCTCGACGAGTACGGCGCCGTCGGCGAAAAATAGGTCGCAGTGTGTCAACTTGATATACTGCTGGAGAAAGTCGCGGGTAGCGAGCTCTTCTTCGTCATAGAATCTCGAGAGGTTTTTGACGTCGCTGCACTGCAAGCCTTCAGTCATCACCACACGAGAGAAGTAGCGGATCGGACGAAAGTTGCTCTCGTATACTATGTGCGGCGAATGAGTTGTCACCACCAGTTGCGTTTGGAAGTCAGGATCGACCTCTGGGATGATGTCGAGGATCTTCCTGATGAAAACCTGTTGCAGTTGCGCGTGAAGATGGGCTTCGGGCTCTTCGATCATCACGAGGTGGATCGGCGGTCGGTCCTGCTGGGATTCGCTCCAGGCCTGGTGGAAATCTAAAACCTCCACGACCATGAATATCAAGTTCTTGAAGCCGAGACCGTTGTATTGATCGGGTAGCATCTGTTCGACCGCCGCGGCCCCTCCCGCGCTCGGGAGCGCGTAGTGCACCCGAGCGCTGGAGCTGAGGATTCCGTAAGCATTGAACGAAGCTTTGACGACCAAGCCTGGGTTCGCGACCCCCGGATATCCCACCTCTGCGAGGCGATCCAGGGTCGGCCCAAACACCCTGGCGAAGTGATCATTGAGCCGATCTTCTGATTCTGCGATGGCCCCGAGCGCGTCGAGATCTGTGTCCATCTTGTCGAGATTCCGGGCGTAGAATCTACTGAGCCGCTTGGAAAGGTCTTCACTGCGGCCTCGGGAGTCAGCATCAGACAGGTGGCGCTGCGCGTTGAGGAAGTCCACCCGGACGATCGAGTCGACAATCTTCGATGCGCCGCTACCGTGTGTGCCCAGGAAGAAAGGGTCATATCCCTCCTCGAGCATCAGGTCAGCGTCGCATCGCGCCGGATTCAGAGAGAAGTACTTTATCTCATACTCCTGCGGGAGGCGCTTGTCGAGATAATCGACCATTGATTGTGGCCATGCCCGGAAAGATGTGGAAGCTCCGGCGGTTGTGGCATGCGCCTTGGCGCGCGCCTCCTTGTAGTTCTCGATGAGCGCGATTGCATTCTTGGGCGCGTACACCATCCGCACGCCGACCGGTTCGCCGTTCCAGTCGAGGCTTGGTAGCAGTTCGAGGACGCGGTGGAGGTTGTCTTCGTCGACGTCGAACCAAAGATCGAAAGTGATTTTAGGCAACTCGGTCCATGGGTCCGCGTCCACCGCATTGAAGCGCGCCCAGCAATCCGCCGTGAAATCGTATATCTGAAACGGTGGGCGCGGTTGCTGACCAAGGAACAGCTGGAACAGGTGCGTAGCCGAAGTCTTTCCGCTGTTGTTTGCGCCGACAAAGACCGTTTGGTCCCTCTCCAAGTCGACTCGAACATTTCTTAAGCGCCGGAAGTTCTCGACTCGGAATGCTTTGATGTGCACGCGTTTCCTCGCTTCTTACGATTGCATTCCAGTCGACCGGTGCCAAACCGAAGCGCTTAGCCCGGCTCCAGGAGCCGTCGAGGTGATCGGAGTCCCCAGTTACGACAACCTTGAGTTAGGAACTCACGCTAGCTGCGCAAGACGCGCAGCGGGCGGCACTTCGATGCGTTCACCCAAGCGGGTCACTGGTCATGTGCCCGGCGGCTCCTCGAGAGGGCACCAATCACGGGACATCTCGTCGAGCCAGGCGTGCTGCGACGAGCGGGCTCGCGGGCCAGCCGAGCCGGTGGGCCTGCCTGGAGGCGGAAGGCTTCGTTGAAGAGGCCGATGATGCAAGCGGGCGGATCTTCCGGAGTACTCTCCCTTCAACCACGGCGGAGTGATCGGGAGGCCTCACCCACATGGCCGGCTCCCAAACAGCCCTGCGCGAAGCCAACCGCGCCACGGTCGTCGACACCATCCGCCGCTACGGCGGCCTCACCCAGGTCGAGCTCGCCTCCACCACGGGCCTGAGCGCCGCCACGGTCAGCAACATCGTCCGCGAGCTCCAACAAGCGGGCGAGGTCGACGTCCGCGCCACGGTCCACAACGGCCGCCGCGCCATGCTCGTCACGATGGTCCACCGCACCGGCCTCGCGGCGGGCGTCCACGTCGGCACCCGCCACATGAGCATCACCCTTACCGACTCGGCCCACCAGGTCCTCGTCGAGCAGGCCCTCCCCCTCCCCCACGAGCACCGCGCCGACACCAGCCTCGACCGCGCTGCCCTCCTCATCGTCGAGCTCCTGGCCCGCGTGGGCGCCGACATGACCGAGCTCCTCGGCATCGGCATCGGCCTCCCCGCCCCGGTCGACGCCGCGACCGGCACCGTCTCGGTCCCCGGCATCCTCCGCGGCTGGGACGACGCCCCCGTCGCCCAGGTGATGTCGAAGCGCCTGGGCGTCCCGGTGTTCGTCGACAACGACGCCAACCTCGGCGCCCTCGCCGAGAGCCGCCTCGGCGCGAGCCGGCACTTCCAGGACTCCGTCTACGTCCGCGCGTCCCACGGCACCGGCGCCGGCATCTCCCTGCACCAGAACCTGCACCGCGGGTTCGCCGGCACGGCGGGCGAGATCGGCCACGTCCAGGTCGACGCCCAGGGCCACGTCTGCCTGTGCGGGAGCCGCGGCTGCCTCAACACCGTCGTCGGCGCCCCGGCGCTCATCGAGGTCCTCCGTGCCAGCCGCGGCAGCCTGACCCTCCGGGACATCGTCGCCCTCGCCAACGACGGCGACCCCGGCTGCCGCCAGGTCGTCGAGGACGCCGGCGCCACCATCGGCGCCGTCGTCGCGGGCCTGGCGATCGCCGTGAACCCGCAGTGCGTCGTGGTCGGCGGCGAGCTCGCGGAGACCGGCGAGCTGCTGATCGGCCCGATGCGCGAGGCCATCCGCCGCCGGGTGCCGCTCAACCACATCGCGCCGCTCGAGGTGGTCGCCGCGGAGCTCGGCCCGAACGCCGAGGTCATGGGCGCGGTGCTGCTCGCGCTGGAAAACACCCGCACCACCCTCCCCACATACGCCCGGCCGGACGGAGACTGAGACCGTGGCACTCGACGTGGAGTGGACGACGACGCAGCAGCAGGGCCGATCGAAGCCCGGCGGCCCGCCCCTGCTCGCCCTGTGCAAGGTCACCAAGCGGTTCGGCGCCGTCGAGGCGCTGACCGACGCCGACCTCACCGTGCACGCGCACGAGGTCGTCGCGCTGGTCGGCGACAACGGGGCGGGGAAGTCGACGCTCGCCAAGATCATCTCCGGGGTGCTCCAGCCCGACAGCGGCACCATCGAGATCGACGGCGACCCCGTCGCCATCCCCAACCCCGCCGGCGCCCACGCCCTCGGCATCTCGACGGTGTTCCAGGACCTCGCGCTGTGCGAGAACCTCAGCGTCGCGGCGAACATCTTCCTCGGCCGCGAGCTGCGCGCGTCGAAGCGCAGCCCGATGGACATCGACGGCATGGAGCTGGCGTCCGCGCAGATCCTCCGGGACCTGACGATCACGGTGCCGTCGGTCCGGACGCCCGTGCGCGAGCTGTCGGGCGGGCAGCGGCAGGCCGTCGCCATCGCCCGGACGCTGACGACGCGGCCCCGGATCCTCGTGCTCGACGAGCCGACCGCCGCGCTGTCCGTCGTGCAGACCGCCGAGGTGCTGATGCTGGTCGAGCGGCTGCGCGAGATGGGCCTCGGCGTCGTGATCATCAGCCACAACCTGGCCGACCTGCGGGCGGTGTCCGACCGCATCGAGGTGCTGCGGCACGGCCGCAACAACGGGTCGTTCGACGCGGCGACGTCGGCGCCGGAGGAGATCATCGGGGCCATCGCCGGGGCCACGCGGGCCGTGCGCCCGGCGTGGGCGACGCGCTAGCCCGGCTTCAACCGCCGAACGCGATTGCCTTCAGAAGTTGTGGGCAATGCCGCCACTGGGCCCGAGCAAGCGCCCACCTCGCCCCGGTTCGCCCAGATCCCTACCGCTTGACCCGCGTCCGGTTGCGATTCAGTAACACGCTGCCCCTTGATTGCCTTCAGAGGTTGACGGGAAGGTCGGGCCGGTCCTAGCGTCCACCGCGAGCTCGACAGACCGGCACCGACGCCGGCCGTGCAGCGCGGCACAGAGAGCAGGCACGATGCTGGACACCCCCGTCGTCCTCGAGATGAGGTCGATCACCAAGACCTTCCCCGGCGTGAAGGCGCTGGACCAGGTCCGGATGACGGTGCGCGAGCGCGAGATCCACGCGATCTGCGGCGAGAACGGCGCCGGCAAGTCGACGCTGATGAAGATCCTGTCCGGCGTCTACCCGCACGGGACCTACGAGGGCGAGATCGTCTACCAGGGCGAGGAGGTCCGGTTCAAGGACATCAAGTCCAGCGAGCGGGCCGGCATCGTGATCATCCACCAGGAGCTGGCGCTCATCCCCGAGCTGTCGATCGCGGAGAACATCTTCCTCGGCAACGAGGTCGCCGGGCCGCTCGGCATCGACTGGGACGCCACCCGCGAGAAGGCGGCGGAGCTCCTGGCCCGAGTCGACCTGACCATCTCCCCCGACGAGCAGGTCAAGAACATCGGCGTCGGCCAGCAGCAGCTCGTGGAGATCGCCCGGGCGCTGGCCAAGGACGTGAAGCTGCTCATCCTCGACGAGCCGACGTCGGCGCTGAACGAGGAGGACTCCGCGCACCTGCTGGACCTGCTGCGCGACCTCCGCGCGAAAGGCATGACCAGCATCATGATCAGCCACAAGCTCAACGAGATCGCCGCCATCGCCGACTCGATCACGATCATCCGGGACGGGAAGACCGTCGAGACGCTGGACGCCGGTGCGGGCGAGGTCGACGAGGACCGGATCATCCGCGGCATGGTCGGCCGGTCGCTCGACCACCGGTTCCCGGACCACACCCCGAACATCGGCGAGACGTTCTTCGAGGTGCGGGACTGGTGGGTCGAGCACCCGACGGTCGCGGACCGGATGGTCTGCAAGGGCTCGGCGTTCGAGGTCCGGCACGGCGAGATCGTCGGCTTCGCCGGGATCATGGGCGCCGGGCGCACCGAGCTCGCGCGGTCGATCTTCGGCCGGTCGTACGGGCGGTTCCGCGGCGGCGAGATCCTCATCGACGGCGAGCCGGTCGAGCTGCACACCGTCCAGCAGGCCATCGACCACAAGATCGCCTACGTCCCGGAGGACCGGAAGGTCCAGGGCCTCAACCTGCTGGACAGCATCCTCGACACCATCGTGTCGGCCGACCTGCGGCGGATCACCAAGCACCGGGTCCTCGACACCGACCTGGCGTTCCTGGCCTCCGAGCACTACCGGAAGTCGCTGAACATCCGGACGCCGTCGGTCCGGCAGGGCGTCGCCAAGCTGTCGGGCGGCAACCAGCAGAAGGCGCTGCTCGGGAAGTGGATGTTCCCGGAGCCGGACCTGCTCATCCTCGACGAGCCGACCCGCGGCGTGGACGTCGGCGCGAAGTACGAGATCTACGGCCTCGTGCAGCGCCTCGCCGACGCGGGCAAGGGCGTCGTCGTCATCTCCTCCGAGCTGCCGGAGCTGCTCGGCCTGTGCGACCGGATCTACACGATCTTCGAGGGCCGGGTCACCGGCGTCCTCGACCGGGAGCAGGCCGACCAGGAGTCGCTGATGCGGCTGATGACCGGCACCAGCCCGGCGCTCACGAACTGATCCAGCGGAACCCGACGAAGGACTACCGGACGATGACGTCTCTCAAGCAGCTGTTCGGCGGCGGCGCCCGCCAGTTCGGCATGGTGTTCGCGCTGATCGCGCTGGTGATCATCTTCCAGATCGCCACCGGCGGGAAGGTGCTCACGCCGACCAACGCGCAGAACATCATCAACGGCAACTCGTACGTGCTGATCCTGGCGATCGGCATGGTGCTGGTGATCATCGCCGGGCACATCGACCTGTCGGTCGGGTCGGTGGCCGCGGTGGTCGGCATCATCGTGGCGCTGGCGATCCGCGACTGGGGCATCCCCTGGTGGGCGGGCATCCTGCTCGGCCTGGCCGTCGGGGCGGTGATCGGCGCCTGGCAGGGGTTCTGGGTCGCCTACGTCGGCATCCCGGGGTTCATCACCACGCTCGCCGGGATGATGTTCTTCCGCGGCGCCAACCAGTACATCGGCAAGTCGAACACCGTCCCGGTCCCCGAGGAGATCCAGACGCTCGGCGCCGGCTATCTGCCCGAGTGGGGCCCGAACACCGGCCTGAACAACTGGACGCTGCTGCTCGGCATCCTGGCCGTCGCGGGCGTCGTCTACGGCGAGCTCCGCAAGCGCCGGTCCGCCCGCCGCCTCGGCGGCACCCCGGTCCCGCTGTGGGTGTCGATCACGCGGATGGTCGCCCTCGGCGCCGTCATCGCCTACGCCACCGTCCTGTTCGGCAGCGGCCGCGTCGGCACGTCGTTCCCGGTCTCCGGCGTCATCCTCGGGGTCCTGGTCCTGCTGTACGGCTTCGTCTCGAGCCGCACCATCACCGGCCGGCACGTGTACGCGGTCGGCGGCAACAAGGTCGCGGCGGCGCTGTCCGGCGTCAACATCCGCCGGACCAACTTCTTCGTCATGATGAACATGTCCGTGCTGGCGGCGCTGGCCGGCATCGTCTTCATCGGCCGGTCGACCGCCTCCGGGCCGTTCGACGGCACCAACTGGGAGCTCGACGCGATCGCCGCGGTGTTCATCGGCGGCGCGGCGGTCTCCGGCGGTGTCGGCACCGTCGTCGGGTCGCTCATCGGCGGCCTGGTGATGGCGGTGCTGAACAACGGCCTGCAGCTCATGGGCGTCGGCTCGGACAGCACCCAGATGATCAAGGGCCTGGTGCTGCTCGCCGCGGTCGCCTTCGACGTCTACAACAAGGTCCAGGGCCGGCCGTCGATCGTCGGGCTGCTGATGAAGGGCGCCCGGCGCGGCCGACCCACGGACCCCGGCCCTGACGACAGCACCGCCGGGACCGGCGCGGTGCCGGTGTCGCAGAACGAGACGCTGGCGCGGAGCTGAGCGGGCGCCGCCGGCGCCGACCCCTGACCCCACACCTGTCCTCCATCGTGCCGACCCCCGGCACGACGCTCGACCGCACCCAACGACGGGTGCCCAACCAGGAAGAGTGACACCACCCATGAAGAAGCTGACTGCGGCGCTGGTCGCCGCCGGGGCCGCCGGAGCACTGCTCCTGTCCGGCTGCTCGTCCGAGCGTGGCGGGTCGTCCACCGAGGAGACTGCCGGGTCGTCCGAGAGCGGCGGCGGCGGCTTCGCGGCCGACGCCACCATCGGCGTCGCCCTGCCGCAGAAGACGTCGGAGAACTGGGTGCTCGCCGAGCAGCTGTTCAAGGACGGGCTGACCGAGGCCGGGTACAACCCGATCGTGCAGTTCGCGAACAGCGGCGTCACCGAGCAGCAGAACCAGATCCAGGCCATGACCGAGCAGGGCGCCAGCGTGATCGTCGTCGGCGCGATCGACGGCTCGCAGCTGGGCTCCCAGCTCGAGGCGGCGGTCGACTCCGGCGCCCACGTCATCGCCTACGACCGCCTGGTGAAGAACACCGACGCCGTCGACATGTACGTGGCGTTCGACAACTACCAGGTCGGCGTCCTGCAGGGGCAGGCGCTGCTCGAGGGCCTCGCGGAGCGCAAGGGCGAGGGCCCGTACAACATCGAGCTCATCGCCGGCTCCCCCGACGACGCCAACTCCACGCCGTTCTTCGAGGGCGCCATGAGCGTCCTGCAGCCGAAGATCGACGACGGCACCCTGGTCGTCGTCTCCGGCCAGACCTCGTTCGAGCAGGTCGCGACGCAGGGCTGGAAGGCCGAGAACGCGCAGAAGCGCATGGACACGATCCTCGCCGGCTCCTACGGCTCCGAGGAGCTCGACGGCGTCCTGTCGCCGAACGACACCCTCGGCCGCGCGGCGCTCACGTCCGTGTCGCAGGCCGGCAAGGAGACCCCGGTCGTCACCGGCCAGGACTCCGAGGTCGAGTCGGTGAAGTCGATCATGGCCGGCGAGCAGTACTCGACGATCTACAAGGACACCCGCGAGCTCGTGGCGCAGACGATCAAGGAGATCCAGGCGCTGCAGAAGGGCGAGGACCCGGAGATCAACGACACCGAGTCCTACGACAACGGGGTCAAGGTCGTCCCGTCGTTCCTGCTGACGCCCGTGATCGTGACGAAGGAGAACGCGGCCGACGTGTACAAGGACGACGACACGCTGGCGCCGCTGACGCAGGGGTGACGGCGGCCGGCGTCCGGTAGGGCGGCGGTCGAGGCGAGGGGCGGGCCCGTGCGGTGGGTCCGCCCCTCGCGTCGTGCGGGGGTGCGGGGCGTGCAGGGGGTCAGGCGTCGAGGACGTCGCGCAGCGTCGCGACACCCTCCGCCGCGCCGTCCACCCGGAGCACCGTCCGCCGGTCGTCCGCGAGCGCCGCGAGCATGCCGCGGAGGTAGCGGCGGTCCCGCGGGCCCGCCTCGTCGATCCGGTCGGACGGCGCGATCAGGGTCGTCAGGACCGCGAAGTCCGCGCGGTGCCGTGCACGGGCCTGGTCGAGGACCACGGTGTGCGCCGCCGCCTTCGCGACGAGGGCGCCGAGGAGGCTCGGCCTCCGGACCCGCCCGGAAACGCCGGCCACCTCTACCGCGACGGCGGCGCTCCGGTCCAGCGCCTGCTGCGCGGCCGGCGTCTCGAGCGTCGTCCCGCCGTGCACCCCGCGGCGCGTGGCCGCGCGCTCCCCCACCCGGCGCGGGATGAGCACGTCGATCCGCGCCAGCCCGCGCGTCCAGCGGTGCTGGTGCCCGGCCGGGCTCGTGCCCGCCGACGTGAACCCCAGCGCGACGAGCGCGCTGGTGAAGCGGTGCAGGATCTGGCCGTCGGCCCGGACGTCCAGCACCGCGTCCAGGTCGTCGGTGGGCCGCGCCGGGGCGGCGCCCCGCTCGGCGCAGTGCAGGTGCACCATCTGGCCGCCGACGAGCGTCCAGCAGCCGGGGAGCCGGTCGTGCACCTCCAGGAGCGCGTGCCACCCGGCCGTCTGCGCGACGGTCATGGGCGGCAGCGCGATGGTCAAGCGGCCCGCACCGCCTGGGCGATCAGCTCGCTCGCACGGGCCAGCTCGCGCGGGCCGTCGTGCTCCGCGAGGTCGGCGGCGAGCACCAGCGGCGGGACCGGGTCCGTGGGGAGCACCGCGACGACGTGCAGGACGACGTCGGGGCGGCCGGTCGCGGGGCGCAGCAGGTGTCGCCGGCGGACCGAGTCGAGGTCGTCCCGGCGGACGTAGCCCTCGGCGAGGTCGGCGGCGCTGATGCCCGCACGGGGGTCGGAGAGGCCGGAGCGGACGACGGCCGGGTCGTCGAGCACGCCGCGGGGCTCGCGGGTGGCGAACAGGAGCCGGTCGCCGCGCGCCGCGGCCCAGGACGCGAGAAGGGTCTCCGGGGACGGATCGGTGCGGAGCCGGTCGCGGCGGTCGCGCCACCTGCCGGGCCGTGCACCGGGCGCCTGGTCCGTGGCGAGCAGGAGCCACGCCTCGGTCGGACTGAGCGGTCGGCTGCGGCGCGGCGCGATCGGGAGCGAGGCGCCGTCGACGAGCCACTGCGACCCCACGCGGCGGGCGCGGATGCGCCCCGAGGCGACGAGCTGGCGCACGCGGCGGTCGCTGACGCCGAGCGCGTCGGCTGCCTCCCGGACGGACACCTCCATGACCACATGTCTACCGGGTCCGGAAGGGAAGTGGCAACGCCTCTTCGGCGGCGCTCGGTGGGGCTGCTCGAGCGGTGAGGGCTCCGGTCCCAGTTGCACCCACCCCTGGTCTCGTTACGTTCGAGGTGAGGGGCGTGCCGAGCGCCCCTCGCGGCTACCACCGATCGAGCAGCGGTCGGGCCGACCCGCTGGAGGACCACCGTGATCACGACCCCCACCCGCCGCCCGCGCACCCACGCCCGCACGTTCGCGCTCGCCCTTGCGGCAGGCGCCCTCGTCGTCGGGACGTCGGCGTGCACCGGCGGCACCGCGGAGGCCGAGGACACCACCGACACCACGCCCGCGCCGGACCCGGTCGCGACGACGGCCGACACCGGGGCCGGCGACGACGCGACCGCGGGCGGCGACCTGCTGGACGGCACCCACCAGGTCGACATCCAGACCTACGGCGGCGAGTGGGTCACCACGACCGTCGAGGGCGGCGTGACCACGGTCGCCGACCCCGCCGAGGCCGGCGGCGTCCCGACGACGTGGGTGTTCCAGCCCACCGGCACGACGTTCCAGGTACGGACGACGTCCACCACCGACGGCCAGCCGTCCTGCCTGAGCCTGCCGGGCGACGACCTCATCACCGTGGCACCGTGCGACCCGGCCGCGCCGGACCAGCAGCTCGACGTCGCGGCGCTGGACCAGCCGGAGCAGGTGAACATCTCCTCGGCTGCGGGCGTCGTGGTGGCGGACCAGGAGGGCGGGCTCGCGCTCGACCCGGACCCGTCGAGCCCGGCGAGCGTGTTCACGCTGGTGGACCGGGGCGCGGTGGAGGGCTGATCGCGCGCCGCCGGCGGCGTGGACGCACCGACAGGCGCTCACTGGCGTCGCGGTTCACGACTCCTCCTCCAACAGCCGGGCGAAGCCGTCGAGCAGACGCTCCTGCAGCGACCGTGGCTCGACCACCCGCCCGTCCGGACCGAGCACAGCGTCGAGCGGCTCGCCGTACGGCGGCGCAGGGTCGAAGTACCCCACCACGGCGCCGGCGATCGGGCAGCGGTCGTGGATGTCTCCCGTGAAGGTGACGTCGACGACGCGCCGGGTGCCGTCTGGCCGACGTTCGAGTTCCCAGGTCACGTCACTCCCGCTCCCGGACCGGAACTCGTCCAGCTGTGAGACGTACTCCTCCTCGGTGGTTGTCCACGACCAGGCACTGCAGACCCTGACATGCGCGGTGTCTGCGTCAGACCGGACCTCGAGCACGACGAAGGGCCTCGGTCCGGGCATGTAGTAGGCCGGGTCGGCGGACTCTGCGGTGTCTCGGGCGTCGCGCCTCAAGAACTCGACGGAGAACGCCTCGGCCAACAGCTCGCTGGAGTAGTCGCCCTGGTTGTTCGCGGCCGCACGCAGCACCTGAGCGTGGCGCAGCGCGATCACCCACGGGTCCCTGTCCCAACGACCGGTGCCCCGCCCTTCAGGCCAGTACACGGACGGCACGTGCAGCTCACCGGTGATCGGTGGATCGGAGACCGGTGCTCGGGCACGCTGGTGGCGCCACAGACCGGTACCAACCACCATGAGAACCACGACCAGCGCGGCGAGGAACCACCTTCCGCGCGAGTCGCGAGCATCGGTTCTTCTCTGGCGCTGGACGGACGTCATGAGGCCCTCGTCGCCGCGTTGCTCGACTTCGGGCGCTGGACCGCCCAGAGCGGGTGGGTACCGGGTCGGCCGAGGACACCGTCGTGGCGGACCAGGAGTGCGTCTGCACGCTCGAGTCCAGCGCTGGCGAGCGGAGAGACGTCGAGCAGGCGGGTGGGCGATCCGCTCGGTCGGCCATCGGGTCCGATGACGACGTCGCGGGACTCGCCGTAGGGCGGCGGGGGGTCGAAGTACCCGACGACGGTCCCGGCGTTAGGGCACAGATCGCCGGGCGGTCCGACGCGGGTCAGGCTGGTGACGTAGCGGGTGCCGTCCGCACGCAGGGCGAGCTCCCACACGTGCCGATAGCCGCGGCCGGTCATGAAGTTCTCGGGGGTCGGGACGTAGTCCGGGTCGGCGATCGACCAGCGACCGGCGTGACAGGCGCTCACGACGGCGGAAGCGGCGCTGGACTCGAGGTCGAGCACCACGAAGGGCTGCGGACCCGGGTGGTAGTCCGCGGGCGCCATCACCCTGGCACTCCAGACGTAAGACTCGAGCACCTCGTCCGACATGATGTCGCGCAGAGCAGGATCGGAGAAGTCTCGGGCGTTGACCGCGACGGCAGCGAGCGTCATCGCCTCACGCAGGGTTTGGATCCAAGCGTCGTCGTCCCATCGTCCGGTGCCGCGGCCGTTCGGCCAGTGCACTGCGGGCACTCCGGGGCGGGCCGGATCGGTCACCGGGGAGCGTGTCTGGTGCCGCTGCCACAGGCAGGTGGCGACCAGGAGGACGCCCACGACCAGGACGAGCGCGATGATGCCCATGCGGGTGTGTCTCGTCCCGGAGCGGAGCCGGCAAGCGGAGGTCACGCGACCTGGCTCGCAGCGTCCGCCGCCGCGCCGGACACCGCGTCGTAGGAGGCCACCAGCACCTGCACGTAGTGCTCGATGTTGCCCCCTCTCAGGGCGAGCTCCTCGGGATCGAGGGCGACGACCCAGGCCGCTAGAGCCGCCTTCAAGTCCTCCTTGGGTTGCCGTGCCTCCCCACTGACCTCGTTCAGGGTGCTCGCCCACGCATCGCTGGCTCCCGCCGCGAGCGCCGCCGTGAGACGGTCCTGCGCGAGGTCGACAAGCGCGTCGCCGGCCCAGGTGGCCACGCTGGTCCGCAGGAAGCTCGACGCAGCCCTTGCGAGCACCTCCGCCGCCTTGCCCGATCCCGGCAGTGGGACGATCCCCGCGGCTGTGACTGCTCCGTCGATCAGAGCTTGCACACGTGCGTCGTGCCGCACGGCGATGCCCTCGGCCGCGCCCTCCACCGCGCCATCGAGGATCGACTGCAGATCCGCGACCGCTCGGAGCGCCATGTCGGGGGTGTAGCTGCTGTCTGCTGCCGCTGCCGCGCCAAGCATGGCGCTCTGCAGCAGCGAGATCGATCGGCGTAGCGCCACCAAGCCTGCATTCGAGCTACCCGCGAGGCCAAAGAGTGCCGCGAGCTCGTCCCGGGTGGTGTTCATGAGCGTCATCTCTGCGTCGAACTCGGGCATGACGCCTGTCACCGTCAACGGCCCTCTGTCGTCTTCGTACCGCTGGAGCGGTACCTCCCGCAGTTGGGGCAGAAGTCGGGTGATCGCCACGACGAGGTTGATGCGCGCCTCGTCGCAGAGGTGCTCGGGCAGCACGTGCGGATTGCCGAGGAACGCGGCCGTGAACGCGGAGTTCGCCTCCGCCAGGGCCTTCCAGGCGTCGTCGGTCCAGCCTGCCGGGTCGTTCGGTCCGCCGGTCGCCAGCTGCATGCCGGCCCACAGCGCGGTGACCGCGGTGTACCCGTCCGCCTCGGGCCAGACGCGTTCGCCCACCCAGTAGGCGATCCGGGGGAAGGCGCCCGCACGGTCCGCGCCAGCGACCGGACCCCCGGCGGTGAGCCAGGACAGCGCGGCGTCGGGGTAGTTCCCCAGGGTCTGCAGGACGGCTCCGGCGGGGTCGGCTCCTCTCCCGGGCCGGTCGGGGAACTGCAGGTTACTGAGGGTGAGGGCGCCGGAGGCAAGCGTGGCACCCCACTGCCCCTCTCCGAGCCGTTCGCGCCGATCGAAGAGATCGGCCATCGCCACCGTGAAGTGCTCGCCCATGGGGGCGGTCCACGGGTTGCCGAACAAGAACCCGACCACCGCCGCGCCGTCGGAGGCACCGACGAGGTCGCGCGCGAAGACCCGCGCCCGCCCCGCGGTCCACAGCGACGAGGCGGCCGACAGCGCCGACTGCAGCGTGACGGCCAGTCGCAGTCCGTCCGCATCGTCGATCTTCTTCGTGACCACGGCGGTGCCGATCCGGGAGACCAGGTCGGCGGTGCCCCTGCCGCCCAGGCGCTGGAAGAACGCGCCGAGCAGTGCGGGTTCGTCGGCGCAGGCGTCCAGCAGGCTCTGCAGGGCAGCGAGCGTCGCGGCCGAGGAGTCGCCCTCGAGGATGTCACGGGCGAGGTCGAGCAAGGCGTCGCGCAGACCGGCCGCGCTCAGGTCGCTCGGTCGGTGCACGCCGGCCGCGGTGAGGCCCGCCCCGACGGCGGACCAGTCCGAGATCTCGGCGACCCCGTGCAGGTCGAACAGCAGGCGCGCGTCCGCACTCGCACGCTCGTCCGCCAGTGCCTGCAGCGTGTGCCCGGCGGCGGTCAGCCGCTCCTTCGCCGCGTCGCGCGCAGTCCACTGCGCGGCGATGCTGCGGTCCGACACCGTGCCGGTGGGCACGGAGGTGTACTGCGAGATCAGGCGCAGGGCCCGTGCGTGGTCGCTCGCGGCCTCGTCGCGCCGGGCACGGGCGAGGACGGCGTCCTCGGCGATGCGCTGCACGGCGCCCGCGTAGACGTACATCGCGCTGGCGCACGGCCCGACGGTGTCCACGAGTCGGGTGAGGTCCGCGAGGTGCCGCGCGCTGGTGCTGCGGAGCGCGTCGGCCGCGCTCCCCGTCCACACGTCGGGGCCGAGCGCCTCGCAGTGCCGGCGGAGGACGGAGCAGGCCTCGGCCAGCTGCCGCGTGAGGCTGTCCAACCGGGCACCCTGGACCCGCAGGCCGTCGGGGTCGCCGGCGCCCGGGTCGTCGACCGTCCACTGCGTCATCGCGTCGTCCCCAGCGCCCGGTCGGCGGCGGCGTACTCGGCGCTGGCGTCGACCACCCGCTGACCGACGCGGAACATCTCGGCGGCGGCACCCAGCACCTGCCGCGACACCAGCGCCGCGGCGCGCTCGATCGTCACGGCCACCTGGTGCGACCCCGGATCGGACGTCGCGACCCAGCCGGAGGCGGGCATCGACTGCGCGCACGTCTGGATGCCGCTGCCGGCGGTCCTGAGCGAGGCATGGTCCACCACGAGCTCGGCCACGAGCTGCCCTCCCCTGCGGATCACCGCGAGGCCAGGTCGACCTCGACTCCAGAGCCCGTCCCTCTGCGGACGGCGCCCGACCGACGCTAGGAGCCCGTTGCGTGGAGTCGGTGGTCCTGAGTGGGCGACCGTGCGTCACGGGGCGGGGAACTGAGTGGTCCCGGGCACGGAGGATGAGTGCCGCGCTGCGCGTCGGACGACGTCGGAGCTCGTCCTCAGCGACCATCCAGATCCGGGGTCGGCGCGATCAGCGGCCGCCCTCGTCAGTCTCGGTCACGGACGTCGCGCCCAGCACCTGGCTCTCGCGGCGGCCGGCCAGCCCGTGCCCGACCACGGTCACCCACGGCGTCGCCGCGAGCACGAGCAGGCACCACACCAGCGCCACCCCGGCGGCCGCCAGCGCCACGCTCGCCAGCACCACCACCGCCGACACCCCCACGAGCACCACGTGGAACCGGTCGTGCGCCCGGCTCAGCACGGCGAACAGCGCGTAGAACGTCCCCACGTACACCGCGACCGGCACCGCGACGGTGAGCGCCGTCCCGACGGCGGACAGCGAGCTCTCCCCCTGCAGGTAGAACGCCCCCGCGTGCAGCCCGCCGCCGATCGCGATGATCGCCCCGAACAGCACGATGTGCCCGTACCCCCAGGTGAACGACCGCCGGCTGCGCGCGGCCAGCAGCTCACCGCTCGGCATCACGTCGTACGCCCACCACAGCCCGAAAGTCAGCGCCACGCCCGCCAGCCCGAGCAGCGCCGTCTCGACGGTCCAGCCGGACTCCTCGATGAGCGCCGCCAGCGCGAACGTCGTGCCGGTCAGCCCCTCGCCCACGGCGATGATCACGACCAGTCCGTACCGCTCGGCGATGTGGTGCGGGTGCCACGGGGTGCCGCCGTGCACGCGCTCGGCGACGACCGGCCCGATCGCCTCCAGCATCATCAGCGGGGCCACGCAGGCGAGGGACACGACCGTCGGCAGGTCGAGCAGCGCGATCGTCACCCAGCCGGCCTGCGCGACCAGCAGGGTCGCGATGAACACGGCGACGCTCGGCCGGCGCTCCGGGTCGGCCAGGGCGGCGCGGCTCCACTGGAGCACCATCGGCACCCGCATCACCACGAACCCGAGGACCAGCACCTTGTTGTCCAGGTGCTCCCCCGCGGCGAGCGACTCGAACATCGGCGGGACGCCCAGCGCGAGGATCAGCACGCCGACCATCTGCACCATCGTGGTGAGCCGGAACAGCCAGTCGTCGGTGTCGTAGGCCGAGGCGAACCAGGTGAAGTTGATCCACGCCCAGGACACGGCGAACGTCGCGAAGGCGAACCCGATGATCGCCGGGCCGACGTGGCCGTCCGCGACCAGGACGGCGAGCTCCTCCGCGGTGCGGCCGAAGGCGATGACGAAGGTGAGGTCGAACAGCAGCTCAAGCGGGGTGGCGGCGCGGCGCTCCTCGCGGGGATCGCGGCCGGTCATCCGGATGCGCAGCGGGGCGACGCGGGACTGGGTGATCGGTGCGGAGGGCCTCGTCACCCGACGGATCGTGCCACGCGTCCGCGAGCGGCGCCGTCAGCCCTCCCGTTCGCGCCACATCGCTCGGGCTCACGCGCTCCGTGCGCTCGTCGCCGACCACGCACCCGCCGCCGCGCTCGCCACCGCGACGACCACCGCGGCCGCGAGGACGACCGCGAGCACCCCGACGGGTACCGAGGGCATCAGGTCGACCTCGTCGTGCCGCAGGTAGGACACCATCCGCGCGTACAGCGCCACGGCGGCGACCACGGCGAGCACCGCCGCCGTCGTGAGCACGACCACCACCTCCAGGACGGCGGTCCCGACGACCGACCGCCGGCCGGCACCGACCCGCTGCAGAAGTCGCAGCTCGCCGCGACGCTCGCGCATCGACGTCCCGACCGACTGCGCCACCGCGCACAGCGCGAGGATCCCGGCCCCGCCGATCAGGGCGGACAGTCCTTGCGTCTGCGCGACCCGGCCCGCCTGGATGCGCGCCCCGACCCACTCCGGCACGGTCACGACATCGGCGTCCGGCAGGGCCCGGCGCGCGTCCTCGACCACCGTCGCCGGATCCACCCCTGGGGGCCCGGTGATGAACCACCGCGAGTCGACCACGTCGCCCGGCTCACGCAGCGCGCCGTCGGCCGCCAGCACGTCGTCCTGCACGAACGCCGTCGACATGACCACCGCCGCGACGGTCAGCTCTCGCAGCGACCCGTCCGGCGCCACGATCTCGAGGGCGTCTCCGACCTGCGCTGACCGATCGATGGTCGCGACCGCGTCGCCGTCCACGTCGGACATCCGACCAGCGACGACCGCGGCGTCCACGACCGAGGCCAGCGCCTCCGGATCCGTCCAGGCGACCGTCGGCAACCCGGGTCTTCCCTCGGGCCAGGCCCACCGGTGGCTGGTCTCGTACCGGACCGCCGAGGCCTCGAGACCGAGATCCGGGCGTTCCGCTTCGGCGGTGCCGAGTCCTCCTGACCCCTCCCCTGCGCCGACGGTCCGCTCGCTCGATGCCATGACGTCGGCGCGGATCTGGTCCCGCCACTCGAGCAGCCCGATCGCCTGACCTGTCTGCGCCACCATGAACAGCGCGGTCGCCAGGGCGACGAGCAGCAGGACCGGGTTGCCCAGAGCCGCCGTCCGCCGCACGTCCCACGCCGCGTGCTCCCGCGCGACGAGCCCCGCTCCGGGCGCCACGCGCACGGCGACCGCACCCACGAACCGCGCGACGGCGGGGATCACGACGGGGGCGAACGCCGACAGCGCGACCACGCTCGCCCCCGCGAGGAGGAGCGTGACCGCCTGCACCTCCCCGACCGACGGCGGCAGGACGAGCAGCGCAAGAACCGTCAGAGCGCCGAGCACACCCCGCACGAGTCGGCCTCGCCCGAGCCGCGTGCGCACCGCGTCGGCCTGCGCGAGGGCCTCGATCGGCCGGACCCGACCCACACGTCGAGCGGGTACGAGCGCACCGACGACCGCGACGACCGCGACTCCACCGGCGCACACCACCGCGAGCACCGGCCGCACGGACGGCTCGAACCCGGGAGGAGCCAGGTCGAGCCGCACGAGCAGCGAGGCGTACGGCGCGAGCAGGACCATCCCGACCACCGCCGCGCCGCTGGCGGCGACCACGCCCACGACCGCCGCCTCGCCGAGCACGAGGCGTGTCACCCGCCCCGGGCTCGCACCGGCCAGCCGGAGCATCGCCAGCTCACGCCGACGCCCTTCCACGGCGAACCCGGTGGCAGACCCGACGAGGAACACGGCGAAGAACAGGCACACGCCCGCGATCAGCCCGGTCACGTACTGCACCGACTCCAGCGCGACCCGCGCCTCCGCCGCGGCGCGCGGCGTCTCGCTCGCGAACGTCAGCCCGTCCCCGTCGCCCGCAGCGGCCAGCAGCCCGATCGACGCGGTCGACAGCGCCGACGCGGCCCCGACGACCACGACGAGCCCGGCGTAGGCCCAGCGGTGCTCACGCAGGAACGCAGGCGTCAGCGGCGTCCGAGCGATCATGCGCGGGTGTCCAGGCCCGCGAGCGTCCGGGCGATCGTGGCGGGCGAGCCGCCGGCGACCTCCTCCACCAGCCGCCCGTCGATCAGGAACAGCGTGCGGTCGGCGTGCGCCGCGACCACCGGGTCGTGCGTCACCATCACCACCGCCGAGCCCTCGTCGGTGAGCGTCGTGAGCTCGCGGAGCACCACCTCCCCCGACCGAGAGTCGAGCGCCCCGGTCGGCTCGTCGGCGATGACGACCGCCGGCCTGGTGAGCAGTGCCCGCGCGATCGCGACGCGCTGCCGCTGGCCGCCCGAGAGCGCGTCGGGGCGCGACTGCAGCTTGTCGCCGAGGCCGACACGCTCGAGCGAGGCGCGCACGGCGTCGTCCGCGGCGGGGTGACCGTCGAAGCGGGCGGGCAGGCCGACGTTCTGCTCCGCCGTCAGCGCGGGGATGAGGTTGAAGTCCTGGAAGACGAACCCGAGCTGCCGACGGCGGAGCTCCGTGAGCCGACGCTCCGACGCGGTGCGGACGTCGACGCCACCGAGCAGGATCCGGCCGGCGGTCGCGCGGATCAGGCCGGCGGCGCAGTACAGCAGCGTCGACTTGCCGGAGCCGGACGGGCCCATGATCGCGGTCCAGGTGCCGCGGCGGAACTCGGCGGTGACGTCGTCGACGGCACGGACCGGCGCGGCCTTGGTCTCGAAGACGTGCGTGACGCCGTCGAGGGCGAGGACGACGTCCTCGGTGGCCGACGCGCTTGCCGCGGGGTTTCGCGCCCGGTCGTCCGTCCGCGTGCGGTGTTGCGCCTCGGCCATGAGCCACGACCCTCCATCGGGAGCAGGGACACCCCCGACGACGGCACGGCGTCGGGAGCGGTTCGCGGCTGCACCCGACGGTAAGCAACGGCCCGGGGCCGCACAAGGCGCATCTCGCCGGGACCCGTCCGTCCCAGCCCTGGTCAGCGGCGCGCCCGCACCGCCCGCTCCACCCCCCGCAGCTCCGCCAGCCCACGCATCCGCCCGTACAGCGAGTACCCCGGGTTCGTCACCCGCGCCCCGTCGTCCAGCAGCACGTGCCCGTGGTCCGGCCGCATCGGGATCGCCGCCGCCCCCGGCCCCCGCCGCGCCTCCTCCTCCACCAAGGCCGTGATGACGGCGACCATGTCCGCGTCCCCGTCCAGGTGCGCCGCCTCCGTGAACGACGCCCCGTCCGCATCCAGCGTCACCGACCGCAGGTGCGCGAAGTGGATCCGCGACGCGAACCGCCGCGTCATCTCTACGACGTCGTTGTCCGCCCGCGACCCGTACGACCCGACGCACATCGTCAGCCCGTTGAACTCCGACGGCGCCGCGTCCAGCACGCTCTGCGCGTCGGACGCCGTCGACACCACCCGCGGCAGCCCGAACATCGGCCGCGGCGGGTCGTCCGGGTGGATCGCCATCCGCACGCCGACCTCCTCGGCCACCGGGATGACCGCCGAGAGGAACGACCCCAGCCGCGTCCGCAGCACCGACGCCGGCACGTCGTCGTACGTCGCCAGCGCCTCCCGGAAGCGTCCGAGGTCGTAGTGCTCCTCGGCTCCCGGCAGGCCGGCGAGGATCGTCGACCGCAGCCGCGCCCGCGCCCCATCGTCGAGCCCGTCCCACAGTCGCGCAGCCCCCTCGGTCTGCGCCGCCGTCCAGTCCCCCGCAGCCCCCGGCCGCGCCAGGTCGAACAGGTCGAACGCCGCCAGCGCCACCGCGTCGAACCGCAGCGCCAGCGCCCCGTCCGGCATCTCGTACGACAGGTCGGTCCGCGTCCAGTCCAGGACGGGCATGAAGTTGTAGCAGACGACGTCGAGTCCGCAGGCGGCCAGGTTCCGCAGGGTCTCCTGGTACGCCGACACGGCGGCGTCGGCCAGCGGCCCGCCCGTCTTGATGTCCTCGTGCACCGGCACGCTCTCGACCACGTCCCACGACAGCCCAGCCGCCTCGATCTCGGCCTGCCGCGCGCGGATCGCGTCGACGGGCCACACGGAACCGTTCGGGATGTGGTGCAGCGCGGTCACGATCCCGGTCGCGCCGGTCTGCCGGACCTCGGCCAGGGTGATCGGGTCGGCGGGGCCGAACCATCGCCAGGTGTGCTTCATCGCGGTTCCCTCCACTGGTTCACAGGACAGACAACACGACAGCCCGGGGCCCCAGCACGCAGGGACCCCGGGCCGTCGTCACGCACGAAGCGCGCTCACATGTTCAGCGTCGCCAGCTCCGTGGCCGGGTCCGCGCCGTTCGCGATGTTCTGCAGCACGACCCCGAGGTCGTTCTCCAGGCCGTCGTTCTCCGAGGTGAGCTTCCGCGGGAACTCGGCGTCGGCGAGCGCGTCGGTGACGATCTGCACCGACTCCAGGGCGACCGGGTTCTCGTCGGCCGACAGCTCGGCGGACACGCCCTCGGCGGCCGGGAAGCCCTGCATCGTGTTGACCCAGATCTGCTGGCCCTCGCCGACGGCCAGGAACTCGGCGAACTTCTTGGCGGCCTCGAGCTTCGGTCCCTCGAGCTCGGCGCTCAGCGCGATGGAGTAGTCGACGCCGGAGACGGCCTTGGCCTCGTTGTCGCCGAGGGTCGGCATCGGCGCCATGCCGAGCACGTCGTTCTCGACGGCCGAACCCGGGGTCTCGGCGTTGCCGGACAGGGTGGCGGACACGTGCCATGAGCCGGTTGGCATGGCGAGCGCCTTGCGGGCGAGCAGGTAGTCGTCGCGGGCCGACGGGTAGATGGTCGTCGACGTCGCGCCCTCCTGGAAGACGCCGTTGTTGAACAGCTCGGCCCAGCGCTCGGCCGCGGCGACCAGCGGCTCCGCGTCCCACGAGCCTTCGCCCGACGCGGCCTCGTAGATCGCCTCGCCGTCGCCGAACTGCGTGCTCAGCCAGACGAAGAAGTCGTCCGCGTGCCACGCGTCGGCGGCGCCCATCGCGAACGGCGTGTAGCCGGCGGCGCGGGCGGCCTCGGACACGGCCAGCAGCGACTCGTAGTCGGTCGGCAGCTCGAGGCCGAGCTCGTCGAACAGCGTCTGGTTGTAGAGGTAGAACTCGGAGCCGGCGGTGAGGATCGGCACCGCGGCGACGACGCCGTCGGAGGTGGTGACCGAGTCGAGCAGCTCGGGCTTGATGCCGTCGATCCAGTCGCTCGCGTACTCCTCGGTGTCGAGGGCGTAGTCGGCATAGTCGTCGAACGCCGAGCCGACCTGGATGCCGTAGATGTCCGGCACCTCGCCGGCCAGGATCAGGTTGTCGAGCTCGCCCAGGTAGTCGCCGGCGCCCTCGGCACCCTCGTACTGGATGGTGATGTCGGGGTTCTCGGCCTCGAAGGCCTCGATGATGTCGGCGGCCTGGTCGACCGTCGGGATCCACGACCGGTAGACGAGGGTGACGGAGCCGTCGTCGGCCACGCCGTCGTCGCCGCCCGAGCCGCAGCCGGCGAGGAGCAGGGCCGCGGAGGCGGTGGCCGCCCCGGCGAGGAGGAAACGCCGGGAGGTGCGGGTGGTGCGCATCGGTTCTCCTGAGGGGTTCGACGTTGAACTGCAGGTCAGCGCGCCGCGCGGGTGCGGCGCTGGGGAAAGGAAGGGGTCAGCTCTTCACCGCGCCGGCCGTGAGGCCCGACTGCAGGTAGCGCTGGCTGAACAGGTAGACGATCACGGACGGGATCGTCATGAGGATGAGGCCGGCGTACAGCTGGCCGATCTGCTCCTGGGACATCCGCTCGTACTGCAGGAGCGCGACGGCCGCGGTCACCGGGAACTTCGACTCCGAGGACAGCAGCAGGTTCGGGAGCAGGTACTCGTTCCAGCAGTACACGAACGACAGCACGGAGACGTTCGCGAGCACCGGCCCGGACAGCGGCAGGAAGATCTTCGTAAACACCCCGAACGGCCGGGCGCCGTCGATCGTGGCGGCCTCGACGAGCTCGGCCGGGATGCCGTCGAAGTGGTTCTTCATCAGCAGCAGCATCACGAGGACGTTGAACGCGACCAGCGGGATGATCACGCCCACGTAGGAGTCGCGCAGGCCGAGGTCGTTCATCGTCGCGAACAGCGGGGTCACCACGGACGCGACGGGGATGGCCATGCAGGCGAGCAGCGCGCGGTACAGGAACGTCCGCCCGCGGAACCGCATCCGCGCGAACGCGAACCCGGCGAGCGAGGAGATGATCACGATGATCACCGTCGAGCCGCCGGCCAGCAGGAAGCTATTCCCGATCGCCGACCAGTAGTCGAACCGCGGGTGGTTCAGCACGGCCTCGTAGTTGCCGGCGCCGCCGACCTTGAACGACTCCACGAACGCGATGACGATCGGGTAGATCCACATCGCGGCGAGGACGCACAGGACGGCGTACATCACCGTCCACATGAGGGTCTTCTGGTTGCGCACGACTACTTCTCCCTGCTGCTCAGGCGGGTCTGGACCAGGGACAGGACGAACGCGGCGACGAGGATGAAGATCCCGATGGCCGACGAGTAGCCCGCGTCCCGGTTGAGCCGCTCCTGGTAGAGGAACGTGCTGAGGAAGTGCGTGGAGACGCCGGGCCCGCCCTGGGTGGTGAGCCAGACCGTGTCGAAGGTCTTCAGCGAGCCGACGATGCCGAGCAGGATCAGCACGCCGGTCGTGCCCTTGAGCGACGGGACCGTGATCGAGAACAGCCGCCGCCACCAGCCGGCGCCGTCGAGGGACGAGGCCTCGTAGAGCTCGTCGGGGATCGACATCAGGCCGCTGAAGTAGACCATCATCGAGAAGCCCATCCAGGCGAACACGTTGATGACGACGATCGACCAGACGCCGAGGTCGGCGCCGAGCCACAGGATCGAGTCGTTCTCGCCCAGCAGGCCCAGCGCCCGCAGCGTCTCGTTCAGCGAGCCGTAGTTCGCCTCGAACATGTACTTGAAGACCGTCGCGATGATCGCGGGGGCCATGGCGATCGGCAGGAAGAAGATCGCCTTGAAGAAGTTGGCCCCGGGCATCCGCTCCTTGGCGATGACCGCGATCAGCAGGCCGAGGACGGTCTGCAGGAAGACGGTCGCCACCATGAACACGAGCGTGTTCCGCAGGGCGATGTAGAACGTGCGGTCCTGGAACAGCCGCTCGTAGTTCTCGAGCCCGATGAAGTCCATCCGGGTCAGGCCGTTCCAGTCGGTCAGGCTGGCCCAGACGGCGAAGCCGACCGTGTAGTACAGGAGCGCGCCGGCCAGCACGACGATCGGGGCCACGTACAGGTAGGGGGCCCATCGGCCGCCGAACTGCCGCATCGCGGTTCTCCTAGGTCATCGTTGAACTAAGGCCTCCCGGCTGAAGCGCGGGAGGGTGGGTGGTTCAACGTCGTAGTTCGACGTTGAACGCTGGGACCGTAGCACAGGTACGATCAGCCCGACGAGCCCGCCGCCGGGTGGTTCCACTGGTCGAGCAGACCGGGACGAACCGGCACCGATCGGGCGCAGGGGCACGATGACGAGGGGATTCTCGATGGCGCGAGTGCGGCTCGCCGACGTCGCCGAGCGGGTGGGCGTCAGCACCAAGACGGTGTCGAACGTGGTGAACGGCACCGGCTGGGTGAGCGCGCCCGTGCGCGAGCGGATCCTCGCCACGATCGCCGAGCTCGGGTACCGGCCGAACCTCGCCGCCCGGCAGCTGCGCAGCGGGCACAGCGGGCTGATCGGCCTGTGCGTGCCGAGCCTGCGCGAGCCGTACTTCTCGGAGTTCGCGTCGGAGTTCGTGTCCGCCGCGGAGGCGCGCGGGTCGACGGTCCTCGTCACGCAGTCGAAGGGCAACCGGCAGGTCGAGCTCGCGATGCTCGAGAACGAGGACCTGCCGGCCATCGACGGCCTGGTGTTCAGCCCGCTGACGCTGACCCGCGAGGACACCGAGGCGCGCCGGTCGACGATCCCCCTGGTGCTGATCGGCGAGCACGGCGAGGCGCTCGCGTCCGACGCCATCGCGCACGTCGGGCCGGACAACGCCGCGGCGGCCGAGGTCGCGACCCGGCACCTGATCGACCAGGGCCGCACGCGGATCGCCGCGGTCGGCCTGCAGCAGGGCGACGAGGACACCACCGGCCACGTGCGGTTCCAGGGGTACCGGCGCGCGCTCGCCGCCGCGGGGATCCCGCTCGACCCGGCCCTCTTAGTCGAGGTCAAGGACTACCACCGGTCCGAGGGCTCCGCCGCGATCGAGCAGCTGCTGGCCGACGGCGTCGACTTCGACGGGGTGTTCTGCTTCAACGACTCGCTGGCGTTCGGGGCGCTCTACACGCTGGGCGTGCACCGGGTCGCGGTCCCGGACAAGGTCGCGGTCGTCGGGTACGACAACATCGAGGAGGGCGGGTTCCTGGTCCCGCCGCTGACGACGATCGACCCGGGCCTGGCGACGTCGACCGGGCTGATCCTGGACCTGCTGATCGGCGCCCGGAAGGGCGAGGGCGGGCACATCGGGACGCCGTTCAGCCTCGTGCAGCGCTGACGCCGCCCGCGGACCGCTCGACCGCCGACCGCCGCACCACCGCAGACCCGTGTGTAGCGTTGCAGGATGACGACGCCGGCGCTGCGCATGCCGATCTCGACGGCCGCCCGCAAGGGCGTCGCCACGGTCGTGGCCACCGCGGCGGAGCAGCGCGTCGTGCTCACCAGCCTCGGTCGTCCCGTGGCCGTGGTGGACTCCGCCGAGCGCCTCGACGAGGACCAGCGCCGGCTCCGCCACGGCGCGCGGGCCGTGGTCGACGCGTACGCGTCCGCAGCCGCCGACCGCGAGCCGCGCCGGACGCTGGTGGAGGTGTGCGACCGGCTCGGCCTGGACGAGGCGACGGTCCGCGAGCGAGCGGCGACGCTCCGCGACGGCGGGTGAGAGCTGCGCTCCTCTCCCGCGACGAAGTCACCGCGGCGCTGGAGCAGGGGTGGGGCCCGGACGGATCCGACCCAGCCCGCGCGCCGGCGGCCGCGCGCCGGCGAGCGCGCGAGGGCGTCGCCTTCGACTCGGCGGCGCGGGTCGTGCACCGGCGGGCCGACCACCGGTGCGGCGAGCCGGTGCCCCGGGCCTGAGTGCGGTGCATCCGGCGCCACGGGCACCCGGGGCCGCATCGGGCGCGACCCTGATGGCGCGTCGAGGTTGCAGTTCTGGTGGGGTTCCGGCGTTCTGAACCCCGCCACGAGTGCACTCTCGACGACAGGGTCAGGTGACCTCCGTCTGGCGGACCTGCTCGGCCTTCGACGCGGACTGGTCCACCCGCGGCAGGCGGTCTGCATCGACCGCCCATGTCCCGTCCGGCTCCACCCGCCACGCGCCGAGGTCCAGGTACCGATGCCACTGCGCAACCCGCTCCGGCAGGCTCGAGTGCGCCACCCACGCCGTGCCCGACTGAGGGTCGAACCGGAACGTGTCGGTCGATCCGTCGGGCCGGGCCGCCAGCACCAGGGGCAGCAGCCACGCATCGACGATCACCCACTCCCGCCGCCAGAGGTGCCCCTTGTCCTCGTCGGGCACGGATGGATCGGCGAGCTCGTCGTCGTCACCGCAGATGTCGTACGTCCTGAGGCTGTAGCGCAGGGCCGAGTCGAGGTCGAGGAACGCGCCGCCGGGAATCAGCCCGGGATGCTCCTTGTCCGTGCCACGATCACCGAGCCGCCGATGGCCGTCGTGCCACGCCCAGACCGAGGCGATCTCGTCGGACAGCGTGAAGCCGTGCCTGGCGGCGATCTCGGCGATCCGGTCCGGCGACAGGCCGGGACGCAGCCGCGGCACCACGGCCGCACCCAGCCCGGCGATCCGGTCGACCCAACCTTGGAGCGCGTCGACGGCCTCCGCCGCACTCATCGCGTGGCCGCGAGGGAACGTCTCACGAGGTGCCCCCATCTCGTCCGACGGCCCGACGGCCGTCGCCCACCCGGTCATGTCGTGTGCCGGCCATCGCTGAGCGGTGGCCTCCTCGAATCAACCATTGGCACCCATGACGCCGGGTGAACTCGCTCCGGTACCGCCCGACCGGCGCACGTGAGTTCCCTCGACCGGACGACCCCACAACGCCGAGCGGGCAGTCGATGTCGCCTCCCGGGGTGCGGAAGGGACGTCGACTGCCCACTCGGCGCGCGGGGCGCGGGCGGGCGCGGGGCGTCAGCCCGCGGTCAGACGGAAGGTCAGCTCGGCCGGGGCCGGGCGAAGGACCGCGTTCGGCAGGACGCCCGGGCCGCACGCGGCCGAACCCAGGCCGTGCTGGGCCGCGTCCAGGTGCACGTAGAGCTTCCCGTCCGGGGTGAGCTCGTGCGGGTGCGCCGCCACGTCCAGCGCGCGGTCGGACCACGGCCGCAGCGACAGCTCGACCCCCGCGCGCGGGACCCCGCCGTAGACGGTCGGGCCCGCGTCGAGCGTCAGCGACGAGCCGTCCGCGAACGCCAGCGCCGCGTGCGTGACGCCCCGGCGCGCGCCGTTCTCCTGCGGGTGCGTGTACCGGGTCTGCAGGTCGCGCACTGTGTGCGACCACGCGCCCGCGACCGCCGCCTTCGCGGAGTCGGCGTACGACTCGTCCGGGCCCAGCCCGAGCCACGACACCGCCACGTCCTCCGCGGCCGCCTCGTCCAGCGTCAGCAGCAGGCCCAGCCGCGCGATCGATCCGTCCCACCGGCCGTCGGGCACGATCCGCACCCGCAGGTCGACCGAGCCGGCAGCCCCCGACGACCACACGTACGTCGTCCGGAACCCGTTCCGGGTCCGCGGGCCGGCCGTGCGCGCCTCGACCACGAGCGCCCCGTCGGCGTCGAGCGCCGCGGAGATCTTGCGCTCGGCGAGCAGGTGCAGGCCGTGCTCCTTCCAGACCGCCTCGTCCGACGGCCCGACCCACATGCCCGACCGGCGGTCGTTGTCCGTCGGAGCGCGCCAGGCGTCGACCCGCAGCTCCGCGACCCGGCGGCCGTGCAGGGCGACCAGGTTGCCCGCCTCGTCGAACCGCGCGGGCCCGACGACGTACGAGCCGTCCGCCTCCTGCCGCGCGCCGCCCGGGGCCACGTCCGCGAGCGGCGCCGCCGGGACGACGGCCACCTGCCCGGCCGCGACGGTCCACGGCCCGCCCTCGAACCAGGACGCGTCGAGGTCGTCGGCCGCGTGCTGGACCGCGCGCAGGGTCCAGGAGGTCGGCGTGTGGTCGGCCGTGGGCAGCGGCAGGTCCGCCGGCGGCCGCACCTCGCGCGACTCCCCCGGGGCCAGCGCGCCCAGGTCCAGCACCCCCGTCGCCAGGACGTCGGCGCCGTGCGCCAACGTCCACTCGAAGGCCAGGTGCGCCGTGTCCCGGAACGCGTACCGGTTCCGCACCACCAGCGCGTCGACGCCGTCGACGGCGTCGATCCGCACCGGCGCGAACACCGCCGCGACCTCGCGCAGCGACGGCGACGGCGTCCGGTCCGGCAGCACCAGCCCGTCCGCGACGAACGTGCCGTCGTGGAACAGCTCCCCGAAGTCGCCGCCGTACGCCGCGAACTCGTGGCCCTCGGCGTCGCGCCGGGACAGACCGTGGTCGATCCACTCCCAGATGAACCCGCCCATGAGCCGCGGGTAGCGGTCGAACAGGTCGTCGTAGTCCGACAGCCCGCCCGGGCCGTTGCCCATGGCGTGCGCGTACTCGCACTGCACGAACGGCATCAGCCGGCGGCGCGCGTCGGCCTCGGGCCGGGCCAGCTGCGGGTCGACGCCGCGGCCGATGAGCTCGGTGTGCTCGCTCGTCGCGTACATCCGGGAGTAGACGTCGACCTCGTCGGACGACCAGTCGCCCTCGTAGTGGATCGGCCGGGTCGGGTCGAGCGCTTGGACCGCGCGGGCCATGGCGCCGACGTTGCAGCCGCCGCCCGCCTCGTTGCCGAGCGACCACAGGATGATGCTCGGGTGGTGCGCGTCGCGGCGGACCATGCGGGTCACGCGGTCGACCAGCACGTCCTCCCACGCCGGGTCGTCCACCGGGTTGCCCGGCCAGCGGCCGTCCTCCTGCTCGAACCCGTGCGTCTCGAGGTCGTTCTCGTCGATGACGTACAGGCCGTGCCGGTCGCACAGGTCGAGGAAGTGCGGGTGCGGCGGGTAGTGGCTGGTCCGCACGGCGTTGACGTGGTGCCGCTTCATCAGCAGCACGTCGGCCTCCATGAGCTCCGCGCCGACGGACCGGCCGCGCAGCGGGTCGAACTCGTGCCGGTTGACGCCGCGCAGCTTCACGGGCGAGCCGTTGACCAGGAAGACGCCGCCCTCGATCGCGATGGTGCGGAAGCCGGCGTGCAGGACGACCCGCTCCCCCGGCGCCTGGACGACGACCTCGTACAGGTGCGGGCGCTCGGCGCTCCACGGCTCGACGGCGGCGGTCGCGGTCTCCCCCGGCGCCAGGTCGAGCCCCAGCGCCGGGACGGTGACCCGCGTCCCGGGGGCGGCGTCCTCGACGTCGACGCGCAGCGTGCCGGTGCCGGTCGCGTGGTCGTAGTCCGCCGTGATCCCCACGTGGCCGAGCCCGGCGGTCGGACGGTGCTCCAGCGTCACGCTGCGGAAGATGCCCGACAGCCACCACTGGTCCTGGTCCTCGACGTACGAGTACGCCGACCACTGGGTGACCCGCACGGCGAGCAGGTTCTGCCCGGGCTGCAGCGCGTCGGTGAGGTCGATCTCGGTCGGCAGGCGCGAGCCGTGCGACGTCGCGACGACCGTGCCGTTCACGGCGACCTCGAACCACGAGTCGACGCCCTCGAACCGCAGGTAGGTGCGGCCGTCGACCGGCCAGTCCTCCGGGAGCTCGATCGTGCGGCGGTACTCGCCCGTCGGGTTCTCGTCCGGCACGAACGGCGGGTCGATCGGGAACGGGAACAGCTTGTTGCTGTACGCGGGCGTGCCGTACGGCCAGGCGTCCGGCGCCTGCGCGAGCTGCCAGTGGCCCGGCACCGCGATCGTGTCCCAGTCGTCGCCCGGGTCCTTGGGGTCGGCGCCGGTGCGGGCGGTCGGGTGCAGCCAGAACCGCCAGGGGCCGTCCAGGCTCACGCTGCGGGCGTCGGACGCGCCGGCCGGCGGCCGGAACCGCGCGGGGACGACGCCGGTGGGCGGTCGGACGGTGACGTGGTCGGTCACGGGCACTCCTCGTCGGGTGGGGTCGCTGCGGTGCGATCCGCCTCCGCAGTGTGCCAGCGGTCGGCGTCGTCGCGCTGTCTCGGCACCTAGGGTGGCCGGGCTAGTTCAACGATGGACTATAGTCGCCGGTGCCGCCGTAGTTCAACGCTGAACGCATCTCGACGAAGGGTTTCTCCCCATGCACTCCGCCACCGTCGTCATCGACCCCGCCTTCACGGTCGCCCCGGTCCGCCGCGGCACCTTCGGCACGTTCGTCGAGCACCTGGGCCGGTGCGTCTACACGGGCATCTTCGAGCCCGGCCACCCCACCGCGGACGCCGACGGGTTCCGCGGCGACGTGCTGGCGCTCGCCCGCGAGATGGGCGTCTCGACCGTGCGCTACCCCGGCGGCAACTTCGTGTCGGGCTACAACTGGGAGGACGGCGTCGGCCCGGTCGAGGACCGCCCGGAGCGGCTCGACCTCGCGTGGCACTCGACCGAGACCAACGCGTTCGGCCTGCACGAGTTCATGAAGTGGACCGCGGCCGCCGGCGTCGAGCCGATGATGGCCGTCAACCTCGGCACCCGCGGGCTGCCCGAGGCGATCGAGCTGCTGGAGTACGCGAACCAGCGCCGCGGCACCGCCCGCGCCGAGCGGCGCCGCGCCAACGGTGCCGACGAGCCGTTCGGCATCTCGTTCTGGTGCCTCGGCAACGAGATGGACGGCCCGTGGCAGCTCGGCCACAAGACCGCCCGCGAGTACGGCCGGCTCGCCGCCGAGACCGCGCGCGGCATGCGGCAGATGTTCCCCGACCTGACCCTGGTCGCCTGCGGGTCGTCGTCCTCCGGCATGCCGACGTTCGGCACCTGGGAGCGCGAGGTGCTCGAGGAGTGCTACGACCAGGTCGACCTGATCTCGGCGCACGCGTACTACCGCGAGCAGGACGGCGACCTCGGCTCGTTCCTGGCGTCGGCGCAGGACATGGACCACTTCGTGGCGACCGTCGCCGCGACGGCGGACGCGGTGGGGGCGGCGCGCAAGACCGCCAAGCGGATCAACATCTCGTTCGACGAGTGGAACGTCTGGTACCACGAGGACGAGTCGAAGCTCCCGAAGGGCGAGGACTGGCCGGTCGCCCCGCGGCTCGAGGAGGACGTCTACACCGTCGCCGACGCGGTGGTCGTCGGGAACCTGCTCATCTCGCTGCTGCGGAACTCGGACCGGGTGCACTCGGCGAGCCAGGCGCAGCTCGTCAACGCGCTCGCGCCGATCATGACCGAGCCCGGCGGCCCGGCGTGGCGGCAGACGACGTTCCACCCGTTCGCGCTGACGTCGCGGTACGCGCGCGGCGAGGTGCTGCGGGTGGCGGTGGACGCGCCGACGTACGCCAACGCGCGGTTCGGCGAGTCGGCGCTGGTGGACGCGGTGGCGACGTACGACGCGTCGACCGGGGACGTCGCGGTGTTCGCGGTGAACCGGGCCGTCGACGGGCCGACCACGCTCCGGGTGGACCTGCGGGGCATCGGGGCGGTCGAGGTCGTGGAGGCGCTGACCTACGCGCACGACGACGTGCACTGGCGTGCGACGCAGGAGGACGCGGAGACGGTGCTGCCGCGGGCGAACGCGAGCGCCGCGCTCGGGGAGGACGGCGTCCTGACGGTCGAGCTGCCGGCGGTGTCGTGGTCGGTCCTGCGCCTGCGCGGCGCGGGCGCCTGACGGCCCGACGCCTGCGGCGCACCGGCACGCACCGGCGCCGGCGCCGGCCTCCGCCGGCCTCCGCCGGCCGCGCGCCGCCCCTGACGCCGAGTGCCTATCGGACACGTCGAGTGCCTATCCAGTGGATAGGCACTCGACGTGTCTCATGCGCACTCGGCGCCGCCCGCGGCAACCGGCCACCGCTAGCCTGGCGCGATGCTGCCCGCGGACTGGATCGAGCACCGGCGCGCCGACGACCGCGAGCTGCTGGGCTGGATCCGCCCGGCGGGCGAGGAGTTCGTCGCGGTCGACCGGCTCGGGCGCGAGGTCACCGGCGCCGTCGACTGGCTCGCCGCCGAGGAGGCCCTCGACGAGCGCGGGCTGCGGTGGCTCGCGGAGCGGTGGTCGCTGACCCTCGACGACGGGACCGAGCAGCGCGTGCGGTTCGCGGAGGTCAGCCCGGAGCAGGTGGTGGTCGTCGCGGAGCAGTGGGGCGCCGTGCTGCCGGGCGCGCCGACCTGGACGCTGCCGTTCCCGGCGCCGGGCACGCTGCGCCCGTTCGAGGGCGACGCGCACGTGTACGACGCCTGACCCACAGGCCCCGCGCCGGCCCCGCGGCCGGCCCGTCAGGCGCGGCCGGTCGCGCCGCCCCGCTTCGTGACCCGGCCCAGCAGCTCCTTGGCCTTGCGCTGGTTCTCGGGCTTCGACATCTCCCGGATCGCGACCTGCGCCGCCTTGGCCACGACCGCGCTCTTCAGCAGCTTGCCGACGTATCCCATGTCGTGCCTCCGATCGTTCGAGGGAGCGGCGACCGTAACCCGCCCCGCGGCCGAGCGCCCGGCGAGTGACCGGGGCCCCCGCGACCGCCGGACCCTCGTTCCTCCGGCGCAGCGTTGCGTCCAAAGGCGCAACCTGCGGACCCCGCCCCACGCCCGATGTGCCGCGCCGGCCCGCTCACGAGGCTGGAGGTGCAGGCCAGGGGTGCCGCAGCCGGGGTCTCCCGGACACCGCCCGGCCGCGAGGAGGCCGCCGTGCGCACCATCGACCGCGCGACCACACCCGGCGACGAGACCGCCGCACCGTCCGACCGTCGGCGCCCGGCCCGCCGCCGCACCGCCGCCGCCGCTCTCGCCGGTGCCGCCCTGCTCGCGGGGCTCACCGCGTGCGCCCCGGCCGCCCCGGCGCCGACTCCGGCGCCTGCGCCCGGGGCACCGGTCGCCGGCACAGCGCCCGAGGCCCCGGCCGACCCCGCCGATCCCGCGGACCCCGCTGCCGACCCCGGCGCCCCGCCCGAGAGCCCCGCGACCCCCGCGCTCACCCGCGCCGACGTCGACGCCTGGCTCGACGGCTTCCTGCCCGCCGCCCTGGAGCGCACCGACATCCCCGGCGCGGCCGTCGCGGTCGTGCACGACGGCGAGGTCGTCACGACCCGCGGCTACGGCTGGGCCGACACCGGCACGGAGTCCGGCGAGGCCGTCCCCGTCGACCCCGACCGCACGCTGTTCCGGCCGGGCTCGGTGTCGAAGCTCGTCACCGCGACCGCGGTGCTGCAGCTGGTGGAGTCCGGCGACGTGGACCTGGACACCGACGTCGGCGCGTACCTCGACATCGACGTGCCGCGGTCGTTCGACGACCCGATCACGCTGCGCCACCTGCTCACGCACACCGCCGGGTTCGAGGAGCGGATCCGCGGGCTGATCGGCGCCGAGGGGACGCCGGTCGACCTGCGCGCCGCGCTCGCCACCGACCCGCCGGAGCAGGTGTATCGGCCCGGGACCGTGCCCGCGTACTCGAACTACGGCAACGCGCTGGCCGGGTACGTCGTCGAGCGGGTGAGCGGCGAGCCGTTCGAGCGGTACGTCGAAAAGCACGTCCTGGCACCCGCCGGGATGACGACGGCGACGTTCGACCAGCCGGTGCCCGAGGACCTGCGCGACCGGCTCGCGCTGGGGTACGGCACGGCCTCCGGGCCGTCGACGGGCGTCGAGGTCGTCGGGGTGCCGCCCGCCGGCGCGCTGTCCGCCTCGGCCGCGGACATGGCCCGGTTCATGCTCGCCCTGCTCGGCGAGCCCGCGACCGGCGAGCGGGTGCTGGACGCCGACACGCTCGCCCTCATGCAGGAGCCCGCGCTCGACGAGGACGATCTGGGGACGCTCGCCGGCGGCGCCCGGATGGGCCTCGGGTTCTTCCAGGAGGACCGCAACGGGCACCGGATCGTCGGCCACGGCGGCGACACCAACGCCTTCCATTCGCACCTGCAGCTGTACCCGGACGAGCACACCGGCGTCTTCGTCACGGTGAACGGCTCGGGCGCCGGTGCGCTGGACAGCCTGGAGCTGCGCGAGCAGCTGATGCAGGGCTTCGCCGACCGCTACTTCCCGTCGACCGACGCCGCCGCCGCCGCGAACGGCCGCACCGCCGTCGACGCCGACACCGCCCGCGAGCACGCCGCGGCCCTCGCCGGCGCGTACACCGACTCCCGGGCGATGCGCAGCACGTTCCTGCACGCCACCGAGCTGCTCGCGGTCACCCAGGTCACCCCCCAGGACGACGGCCGCGTGCTGGTCGCGCCCGGCCCGCTGACGGACCGCCCGGTCCTCTACGAGGAGGTCGAGCCGTGGGTGTGGCAGGAGGTCGGCGGCCCGCGGACCATCGCCGCGCGCGCCGAGGACGGCCGGGTCACGGCGATCAGCTACGACTCCGCGTTCACGCTGCTGCCCGCGGGCGCGGCGACCGGCGTCGCGCTGCCGGCGCTGGCCCTCGCGACCGCGGTGCTGCTGGTGGGCGCACTCGCCGGGCCGGTGGCCGCGCTGGTCCGCCGCGTCCGGCGCCGCGCGCCCCGCGACCGGGCCGGGCGTCCCGCCCGGGTGCTGACCCGCCTCGCCGCGGCGAGCGCCGTGCTCGCGGTCGCCGGCTGGGCCGTCGCGATCACGACGATCATGGGCCTGGTCGACCTGCCCGAGGGCGGCCTGCGCGTGCTGCAGGTGCTGCAGGGTGTGGGGATCCTCGGGCTGGTGCCGGCGACGGTCCGCGTGGTGGGTGACGTGCGGCGGCGCGCCGGCGGGTGGCGGGTGGCCGGCGGGGTGCTGGTGCTGCTCGCACTGGGCGCCGTGGCGTGGTTCGCGGTGACGTACCGGCTGGTCGCGCCGAGCCTGTCGTACTGAGCGCCCGGGGCCCGCGACGCACGACGCCCTACGGTTTCCGGCGGAGCCACCCGCGAAAGGCGGTGGGCTCGCCGGAAACCGTAGGGCTCGCGGTCCGGGAGGGCAGCGTCAGTCGCGCAGCGACGCCCCGTTCGTCCGGATGACCTCCTGGTACCAGTCGAACGACGCCTTCGGCGTGCGCGCCAGCGTCCCGCGGCCCTCGTCGTCCTGGTCCACGTGGATCAGGCCGTACCGCTTGGACATCTGCGACGTCGACGCCGCGATGATGTCGAGCCCGCCCCAGGCGGTGTAGCCGAGGACCTCGACGCCGTCCTCGATCGCCTCGCCGATCTGCTCGATGTGCGTGCGCAGGTAGTGGATCCGGTACGGGTCCTCGACCCGCCCGTCCGGCCCGACCTCGTCCTTCGCGCCCAGGCCGTTCTCGACGACGAAGAGCGGCACCTGATAGCGGTCCCACATGTCGCGCAGCGCGATCCGCAGGCCGACCGGGTCGTGGTGCACGCCCCAGTCGGTGACCTCCAGGTGCGGGTTGCGGATGCTGGAGAAGATGTTGCCGCCGGTGATCCCGTACTGGGACGGGTCGGCCGCCGACACCAGCGACATGTAGTAGCTGAACGACAGGAAGTCGACCGTGCCCGCGGCCAGCTCCTCCGCGTCGCCCTCCTCCACCGCCACCGTGATGCCCTTGCGGGCCAGCAGCCGCGGCACGAACGTCGGGTACGCGCCGCGCACCTGGACGTCGGTGTGCAGCAGGTTGAGGTCGTTCGCCTCCAGGGCCTCCAGCACGTCGTCGGGGGCGCTGGTCGCCGGGTAGTGCAGCATCCGGGCGAGCATGCAGCCGACCTGCGCCGTCGGGTCGATGCCCTTGATGATGCGCACGGCGCGGGCGCTGGCCACGAACTGGTGGTGCAGCGCCTGCCAGGCCTTGGCCTCGGTGTGCTCGCCCTCGCGGGTGACGACGCCGCCGCCGGTGTACGGCTCCAGCAGCGTCGTGTTGATCTCGTTGAACGTGAGCCAGTAGGTCACCAGCGGGTGCAGCTCGCGCACGACGGTCTCGACGTACCGGGTGTACATCTCGATGACGCCGCGCTCGGACCAGCCGCCGCGCCCGTCGGCCACGAGCGCCAGCGGCATCTCGTAGTGCGACAGCGTGACGACCGGCTCGATGCCGTTGTCCCGCAGCCGGGTCAGCATGTCCCGGTAGTAGTCGATCCCGGCCTGGTTCGGCTCCGCGTCGTCGCCGTGCGGGAAGATCCGGGTCCACGCGATCGAGAGGCGCAGGGCCTTGATCCCGAGCTCGGCGAACAGCGCGATGTCCTCGCGGTACCGGTGGTAGAAGTCGACGCCGTACCGCTTCGGGTAGCCCTGGCCGCCCTCGACGGTCCGGGCGACGGCGATCTCCTCGTCCGAGGCCCGCATGAGCGCCTCGAGCGCGGTGTAGTTGCGCGCCTCCGGGGAGCGGAACGGCACGACGTCGGCGGTGGACAGGCCCTTGCCGTCGGCGTCGAAGCCGCCCTCGACCTGGTTGGCGGCGAACGCGGTGCCCCAGAGGAATCCGTCGGGGAAGGTCATCGGGTGGTCTCCAGTGCGTGCTCGAGGGTCTCGACGGCGAGCAGGCCGGCGCCGGCGCGGACGGTGCCCGCGGCGATCGGCTCGACGCCCGCGTACGCGGTCGCGTTGGTGACGACGACGACGGTGGTCGTGTCGTGGGTGGCCGCCACGGCGGGCAGGTCGACGGTGAGCAGGCGGTCGCCGACGGACACGCGGTCGCCGTCGGCGACGTGGGCGGTGAAGCCGCGCCCGCCGAGGTTCACCGTGTCGACGCCGACGTGCACCAGCACCTCGACGCCCTCGTCGGACTTGAGCCCCACGACGTGCTTCGTCGGGAACACCGTGACCACGGTGCCGGACACGGGGGCGACGACCTCGCCGTCGGTCGGCAGGACGCCGACGCCCTTGCCCATCGCGCCGCTGGCGAACGCGCCGTCGCCGACCTCGGTCAGCGGGACGACGGTGCCGGCGACCGGGGAGGCGACGACCGGGCCGCCGTCGAGGGCCACGGCCGCGCCGGTCGCGGCGGCGGGGACCGGGTCGGCCACGCCGGTCGAGCCGGCGGCGGCCGCACCGCGGGTCAGCGGCGACTCGTCGAAGCCGATGACCAGCACGGCCACGAGGGCGCCGACGAACGACACCGCGATGGCCGCGACGGACCAGCCGAACGCCGGGCCGGCGAGCCCGGGCAGGCCCGGCAGGCCGGAGTTGCCGACGAGGGCGTACGCCTTCGCGCCGAACCCGAGCGCGATCGCGCCACCCGCGGCGCCGCCGATCATGCTGGCGAGGAACACCCGGCGCATCGGGAGCAGCAGGCCGAACAGGCCGGGCTCGGAGACGCCCATGAGGGCGGTGAAGCCGGTCGACAGCGACGTGGCGCGCACCTGGCGCGAGCGGGCGCGGATCGCGACGCCGAACAGCGCGCCGGCGACGGAGAAGATCTGCACGTAGGTCAGCGGCAGGAACGGGTCGTTGCCGAGCGTCGCGAGGTTGCCGAGGATGAACGGCACCAGGGCCGCGTGCATGCCGGTCATGATGATGAGCGACATGACGGCGCCGAGCAGGATGCCGGAGAACACGCCGCCGTGGGTGAGCAGCCAGTTCAGGCCGCCGGAGATCTGGTCGCCGATGATGGCGCCGAGCGGGCCGAGGGCCACGAGGGTGACCGGGCCGACGACGAGCATGCTGACCAGCGGGACCACGCTCAGGTGCAGGGCCGCGGGCAGCACCTTCTTGAGCCCGCGCTCCACCCAGGACAGCGCCCACACCGCGAGCAGCGCCGGGATCACCGTGTACGAGTAGGTGGTCGCGGTCACCGGCAGGCCGATGAACGTGACGGGGTCGCCCGCAGCGAGCAGCGCGGCCAGGTTCGGGTACACCAGCGCCCCGGAGAGCGCGGCGGCCACGAACACGTTCGTCTGGAAGACGCGCGCCGCCGAGATCGCGATCATGACCGGCAGGAAGAAGAAGAACGCGTCGCCGAGCGCGAAGAGCAGCTGGTAGGTCTGCGTCTCGGTCGACATCCAGCCGAGCCACACGGCGAGCGCCAGGAGGCCCTTGATGAGGCCCGCGCCGGCGATGGCCGGCAGCAGCGGCGGGAAGGTCTTCGACAGGAAGCCGAAGAACCGGTCGCGGATGGTGCCGCCCGACGCGGCGGGGGCGCCCGCGGCGTCCGCGTCGTCCGCGTTCGGGTCGTTCACCTTCGCCACGAGGCCCGGGTGGGTCTCCTTGACCGCGGCGAACACCTTCGGCACGTCGTTGCCGATGATGACCTGGAACTGCTGCCCGCTGTCGTTGATCGCCTGCACGGCGCCGACGGCGCGGACCGCGGCCTCGTCGACGCGCGCGCGGTCGACGAGCTGGAACCGCAGGCGGGTGACGCAGTGGTAGAGCGAGGTGATGTTGTCCTCGCCGCCGACCGCCGCGACGATCGCGGCAGCGTCCTTCTCGTATGTCACGGTGCTCTCCTGAGCTGTCCCCGCGGGTCGCCGGAGGGGCGCCGCGGGGTGGGAGGGGGTGTCAGAGCAGGTTCGACAGGTGCAGACCGAGGTAGGTCCGCTCCTGCAGCGTCATGACGTGTCCGTGGCGCTCCTCGACGACCGCCGCCACCTCGTCGACGACCGCGAAGGCCCGGGGCTGCTGCTCCACGAGGAACGCGTGCAGCCGGGGGTCTCCGCCGTCCTCGACCTCGCCGTCGACGACCCGCTGCGCGAGGAAGCGCAGGTGGGTCGCGAACCGGAGGTAGGCGTGGCGCTCGTCGTCGTCCGCGATGGCCAGCTCCTCGCGCACGACGCCGAGGACGTCGCGCATGAACTCCATGAGCCGGGCGGTCTTCTCCGACGAGCCGCCGACCGTCGCGTTCACGAAGTGCAGCGCGATGTTGACGGCCTCGTCGTCGGTGAAGGTCACCCCGAGGTGCTTGTTGAGGATCATCACGGCCGACCGCGCGAAGAGGTACTCCTCGCGGTGGATCGTGCGGACCTCGACGGCCAGCGGGTTCGCGAGGGAGATCCCCTCCCGCACCCGCTGCACGGCGTAGACGAGGTGGTCCGCCAGGGACGCGAAGATGCCGTCCCCGAACTCACGGCCCAGCGACCGGCGGGCGACCGTGACGATGTCGGCCGTGACCTGGAGGATCTCCGGCGGCACCGTGCCCACGATCGAGGCGAGGTGGTTGCCCACGGCGTCGTCGCGGATCCGGAAGACCGACTCCACGCGCTTCTCGTCGATCGTGTCGCCGGGCTTGCCCTGGAAGCCGATGGCCTTCCCGACCACGATCACGTCCCGCCCGGCGGCGTCGACCGCGGACACGACGTTGTTGTTGAGGATGCGCCGCACCTTCACGCTGTACACCTTCGTTGCAGACCTGCTCTACCGGGGCCCTCTTTGGCCTCGGCGGTGGTGTTGCCTGCAAGAGCAGTGACAAGCCAGGCGGGACGCTAACACCGGGATCTGTGCGAGAACAACAGGCCTGGTCAGGATCACCCGGTCCCCGTGCAGAAGAGTGGAGCGTTCTGCCGGACACACCCCGGGCGTGTCGGGCAGAACGCTCCACTCGAGGAGGCGGCGGGGCGGTCAGGCCGCCGTCGCGCCGCCCTCCGCCGCCAGCGCGTCGGTCAGCAGCCCGACCAGCGCCTCCAGCTGCACGTCGGCGGCCGCGCCGTCCTCCACGTCGGCCCCGTCCAGCGCCCGGGCCGCGAGGCCGGACTTGCTGTCGATGAGCTCGGCGATCCGCGAGTCGACGGTCTGCGCGGCGATGACCCGCCACGCGGTGACCGGCTCGGACTGCCCGATGCGGTGGATGCGGTCGATCGCCTGGGTCTGCTCGGCGTCGGTCCAGGACAGCTCGGCGAGCACGAGGTTCGACGCCACCTGCAGGTTCAGCCCCACGCCCGCGGCGGTGAGCGAGCAGACGACGATCTGGACCTCGGGGTCCTCGACGAACGCCTTGACGTTCTTGTCGCGCTGCCGGGTGGTCTGGTCGCCGCGGATCGACGCGTACCTGATGCCGCGCTCCGCGAACGCCTGCTCGGCGTGGTCCATCACGTCGACGTGCTTCGCGAAGAACACCACCTTGCCGACGTTCCGGGCCAGCTGGGCGGCGTAGTCGGCGGCGGGCGCGGCCTTGGCCTGCCCGATCCGGCGGACCATCGCGAACACGTTGTCGCCCTTGGTCTTGCCGCTGGAGTCCTTGAGCTCCGCGGCGGCGACCCGGCGGGCGATCTCGTGGTCGGTCCCCAGGACCAGGCCGGACTCCCGCGCCTCGACCGCGCTGCGGAACCGCTGCATCAGCCGCTCGACCAGGGCGGCCTCGGCCTCGCGGATCGACCGGCCCGCGGCGCCGTCGAGCTCGACCAGCAGGTCGGCGACCCGGCGGGCCGGGATGTCGGCGACGACGTCGGCCTTGCGGCGGCGCACGATGCCCATGTCGACCACGCACTGCCGCGCGGCGGCGGAGAACCCGCGGTCGGCAGGCGTGAGGCCGATGTCGTCCAGCGCGGTCATCAGGCGGCCGAGCGGCTTCTCGTCGTCGATCCAGCCGAGGTACTGCCAGATCGCGCGGAAGTCCTCGATGTCGTTGATCAGCGGGGTGCCGGTCAGCGCCATGAGCAGCGGGCGGGCCGCGCGCTCGCGGATCTTCTCGGCGATCGACAGCACGTGCTGCGAGCGCTGCGAGCGCTTGTTCTTGATGAAGTGCGCCTCGTCGACGACCATCCCGCGGAAGCCGTGCTCCCCCAGCCAGCCGACGTGCCGGTCGAGGATCTCGTAGTTCACGATCACGACGTCGGCGAACCCGTCGACCCGCTCGCCGTCGCCGTGCACGACCGTGGCGCGGCGCTCAGGGGTCCACAGACCGACCTCGTGCGCCCAGTTCGTCTTCACGACGTTGGGGACGACGACCAGCAGCGGGTACGCGCCGGCGGTCCGGGCGGCGAGCAGGGCCTGCGCGGTCTTGCCGAGGCCGGGCTCGTCGGCGAGCAGGAACGTGCGGTGGCCCTCGGCGGCCGCGGTGACGACCTGCGCCTGGTGCGGCATGAGCTCGCGGCCGGGCGGCGTCGGCACGTGCGCCGGCTCGGGCAGCGGCATGCACGCGGGCACGCCGTCGCCGGACTGCTCGAACGACCGGAACAGCGGCTCCAGCAGCTCCCACCCGGCCAGCCGGCGGGGCTTCGCGGCGACGCGCTCGGCGGCGGCCTCGAAGTCGGGGGCCAGGAACGGGTTCGCGAGCCGGCGGGAGATCACCGACTGCGGGACGACCTGGCGGTCGGCGCCCGGCGCGGGGGCGACCGGGGCGGGCGCCTCCTCGGGCTCCGGCTCGGCCGGGACGTCCATGCCGGCCGCGCGCTGGACGGTCGCCTTGTACGCGCGGGCCGCGTCGGACACCTTGGCGTCGTCGGCGAGCAGCGCCAGCAGCGAGGTGTCCCGTGCGGCGATCCGCGCGAGCTGGGTCGCGACGCCGTCGAGCCGCTTCATCAGCTCGGTGCGCTTGGCCTGCGACAGCTCGCCGTCGGCCATCGCCCGCGCGCGCTCCTCGCGGACCAGCAGCGCCACGACCTGGAACTTCGTCCGGACGGCCGGCCGCACCGGCGGGCGCTGCACGGCGCCCTCGATCTCGCGCACCACCCCGGCGAGGACGGGGATCAGCCCCTGCTCGCTCGGGCGGGCGGTGCGGCGGCGCTGCCCGCCGGGGGCGGTGCTGCTGCCCCCGCGGGCGGGTCGGCGCTGGCCGGTTCGTGCCACTTCGTCTCCTTCGTGCCTGCGTGCCGCGGCGAGGGCACGCGGGCGTGGTGCCGTCGCCGCGCGGGTCCGGCGCGGACGCCGGGTGCGCGCGACGCGTCGCCGCGTGCGCCGCCCGCGGGCCCGGGGCTCGCGCCGGGGGCGGCGGGCGCCGGTGCT